>JAZNVY010000080.1:0-2618 GCA_045593105.1 Eubacteriales bacterium | reverse complement strand
ATTTGCCATTACTACAACGGAATGTACATATCCTTCCTTGGCCCACTTAGTGGCTTTGCACCAATTTATTTAATAATACTTCTACCTGCGCTTATTACAGGCTTTGTGTCCTACATTCTTGGTGCAAAGGGCTATAAATGCTTATTCCCAGAGCCAAAGAAAAAGCAACAGGAACGAATAGAATAAAAAGCTAGAGCTAAAAAGAGAAATATTCATTTTGTAAATAAAAAAACGGACAGGCTATGGGCGTTTCCCTTAGGGATTTTAATTGAATAAATCATAAAACTCGTCTTTTAATAAGTCGAGTTTTCTTGGTAAAAGAAAACCCCGTGTTAGACACGGGGTTCAAAAGAGGTTAAACCTATGATTCTTGAATAGAAAAACTCCTTTTGATATAATAAGTTGAGGTCTGCAAACCCAACAAACAATCAAAAGGAGGTCATCAAAGAATGAATGACATACATAGTTTAGCACATTCGAAGTGGAATTGCAAATATCATATTGTATTTGCACCAAAATATCGAAGAATAGCAATGTTAGGAGAAAAAGGAAGAGAGATAGGAGCAATTCTGCGAGAATTGTGTAAATGGAAGGGAGTAAATATAGTCGAAGCAGAAATATGTAAAGACCACATACATATGTTGCTTGAGATTCCGCCCAAGATGAGTGTATCATCATTTATGGGATACTTAAAAGGAAAAAGCAGTTTAATGATATATGAAAGGTGGGCGAATCTCAAGTTTAAGTATAGAAATAGAGAGTTTTGGTGTAAAGGGTATTATGTAGATACGGTAGGGAAAAACACCAAGGCAATCAAAGAGTACATCGCAGATCAACTGAAGCGAGATCGGGAAACGGATCAACTCAGCCTCTTTGACCCCAGAGACCCATTTATGGGTAGCAAGTAATAGATGCGTGACTGGCAGGTCAATAAAAAGCGCACTTGTGCCCCGCCTGCATCGGGTAGGGCTATGCCCGAAACTGAAATACCCCCCGCTATGCGGGGGGATATTTATTTCTTATTAATAAAGCCTTTGACGGTTTTGATGACGGTGTCGATGATCTCCGATTTGGAAGAGTTGGGTGCCGCTTTAATGCTGATGCTCTCCACCTCGCCGTCGTGGATCACCAGAAAGCTCATGGGGGTCAAGGCAACGTTGGCACCGCCGCCTGCCGGGTAGCGTTCCTTTTTCTTGCCGCTATCCACCACGTCCGCACCGCCGCCGGCGAAGCCCACCGTCAGCTTGGAGACGGGGATGACCGTCACCCCGTCCTTTTCGATCCGCTCACCCAATACGGAGTTTTCCTTGGCCAGCGCCATGGTCTGATCCGCTACGTAGGTTAGAACGTTCATTAAATTTCCACTTTGAATTTTTTTCTCCATCTCAAGAAACCTCATTCAAATCTTTTTCGATATTTTTCATAATAATATGCACAAGGGCAGAAAGCGCATGACAGACCCGGATCCGTACCGCAAGATCCAGCTCGAATTTTCCTTCCGGAAGACTATAGTCGCAGCGGATGTCCATTTTGAGCTTTTTGGGGTTCATTCCCATCCGTTCTTGCAGATAACCGGCCAGGGGATAAAGGGTGGCGCAGGCGATGCCGTAGTCCAGCGCCGCATCCTCGCCGGCGCTGACCGCCGTGATCCGGCAGTAGGGGATCTTGCAGTGCTTTAAGATCCAAAGCACCCGATCCAGCAGTAGGAGAAAGGTCTCCACCGTATCCTTCAGGGTCATGGAAAAACCGTGGGTCTTCACCGTACTGCGGACGGTATCCGCGTTTCCTAGATGGGAAAGTCCCAGAGATTTTTTGATTGCCTTGACCAAAGCACTTTCCGGCTTTTTCTTTTTGGGCTTTTTCTCACCGCCGCCGAAGGCGATGCCTAAAATCCGCACCCGGACGCGAAATCCCCGGACGCCGTCGGACTGCAAAAGCAGATCCACCGGCAATAAGGATATTCCAAGGAGCAGCAGGAGCAGACCTGCAAATATCCATCCTATGATCTTTAAGACGACCATTCGCAGCCCTCCCATTTAGTGTTTTGACGATATACTTCCTTTTTATTTTACCACGCGCAGGCTATAAATTCAATATAAAAAAATAGATCCCGAAAGATCGGGATCTATTACCACGAAAGAGGAAGCAGGCACGAAGAGCCCGCCTCTCTTTTTAGGCTGTTTTTTACAGCAATTCAGCGATCTGAATGGCGTTGGTAGCGGCACCCTTACGAACCTGGTCGCCGCAGCACCAGATGGCAAGACCGCATTCGTCGGTCAGATCCTTGCGGATCCGTCCCACGTAGACCAGATCCTGGTCGGTGGTATCCAGCGGCATGGGATACTGCTGGTTGGCCAGGTCGTCTACCAGCTTACAGCCGGGAGCGGACGCGATGATCTTGCGCGCATCCTCGACGCTGACGGGCTTTTCAGTCTTGACGGTGACCGAGATGGAATGGCTGCGTACCACCGGTACGCGGATGCAGGTGCAGTTGACCAAAAGCTCCGGCAGATGCATGATCTTGCGGCCTTCATTCTGCATCTTCATCTCCTCGGAGGTATACCCCTCGGTGGACTCGCCGCCGATCTGGGGGATGAGGTTATAAGCGATCTGATAGG
>JAZNVY010000079.1:0-3560 GCA_045593105.1 Eubacteriales bacterium | reverse complement strand
CAGCCATAGCCTTGGCAACTGCCATGGTACCCTTGGCCAGGGTGGGGTTCTCAAATACACCCATAGGTCCGTTCCAAACAACGGTCTTTGCAGACTTGACAGCCTCAGCAAACAGCTCTGCGCTCTTGGGGCCGATATCCAGGCTCATCATATCAGCCGGGATCTTATCGGCATCCACAACGGAGACCTCGATCTCGCCGTCGATGGGGTTGGGGAACTCTTTAGCGATGGTGCAGTCCACCGGCAGAAGGATCTTAACGCCCTTCTCCTCAGCCTGCTTCAGCATCTCCTTGCAGTACTCGATCTTGGTCTCGTCCAGGAGAGAGGTTCCGACAGAATAGCCCTTTGCAGCCAGGAAGGTATAAGCCATACCGCCGCCGATGATGAGGGTATCCGCCTTCTTCAGCAGGTTCTCAATAACAGTCAGCTTATCGGCAACCTTAGCGCCGCCCAGGATGGTAACGAAGGGACGCTCGGGAGCATCCACAGCGTTGCCCAGATACTGCAGCTCTTTACCGATCAAATAACCGGCAGCCGCCTCCTTCACGTAGCTGACCACGCCGACGGTGGAGCAATGAGCGCGGTGCGCAGTACCGAATGCATCGTTAACGAAGATCTCAGCCAGAGAGCCCAGATCCTTGCTGAACTCCTCGCCGTTCTTGGACTCTTCCTTACGGAAACGGGTGTTCTGCAGAAGAACCACGTCGCCGTCCTTCATGGCAGCAACAGCAGCCTTTGCATTCTCGCCGACAACGTTATCATCAGCAGCGAAAACAACCTCCTGACCCAGCTTCTCGGAAAGACGCTTGGCCACGGGTGCCAGGCTGAAATCAGCCTTATTCTCATCCTTGGGCTTGCCCAGGTGAGAGCAGAGGATGACGCGCGCGCCATCTGCAATCAGCTTCTTAATGGTGGGCAGAGCTGCGTTGATGCGGTTCTCATCGGTGATCACGCCGTTCTTCAGGGGAACGTTAAAGTCGCAACGGACCAGGACGTTCTTGCCTTTTACCTGAATGTCGTCTACAGTTTTTTTGTTGTAAGCCATGACAAAAAACTCCTTTATATGAAATTAATTTTTTACCATCGTTAATTTTATCATTATTTTCGTCATTTTGCAATCATTTTATTTTCATAAATTCACTGAAAATTCATTGTTTTATAAGGAATTTTATGGTACAATATCTATTTGTATGAACATATCAGCTTAAGGAGTATCGATAAATGGGACTTTTCAATAAACTTTTCGGTTCTCATTCCGACCGGGAATTGAAGCGCATCCAGCCGACGGTGGATCGGGTACTGGCTCTGGAGGAGACTTATACCGCTATGAGCGAGGAGGAACTGAAAAATCAGACGGTTCTTTTGAAAGAACGCCTTCAAAACGGCGCGACGGTGGACGACATTCTGCCCGAGGCCTTTGCTACCATGCGCGAGGCGGCTTGGCGCGTATTAGGAATGAAGCACTATCCGGTGCAGATCATCGGCGGTATCGTCCTGCACCAGGGTCGAATCGCCGAGATGAAGACCGGTGAGGGTAAGACCCTGGTGGCCACCCTGCCCGCCTATCTCAACGCGCTGACCGGTGAGGGTGTACACGTCGTCACCGTCAACGATTATCTGGCGCAGCGCGACAGCGAATGGATGGGGAAGGTCTACCGCTATCTGGGACTGACGGTAGGACTTATCATCAACGGACTGACCCCGGAGGAAAAGCAGGCCGCCTACGCCGCCGACATCACCTACGGTACCAACAATGAATTCGGCTTTGATTATCTCCGCGATAACATGGCACTCTATAAGGAAAACCTCGTCCAGAGAGGGCACGCCTTTGCCATCGTCGATGAGGTAGACTCCATTCTGATCGACGAGGCCCGTACCCCCTTGATCATCAGCGGTCAGGGCGCCAAATCCACCGAGCTCTATCAATTGGCGGATAATTTCGTCAAGACCCTCAATCCCTTTAAGGTGATCCGTACCGACGATAAGGCGGACTATGACGCCTACACAAAAATGGAATATCAAGAGGTCTTGATGGGGCACTATCTGACCCCCGAACAGCACGCCCAGCTCAAAACCGCCGATTATCTCATCGAGGAAAAGAGCAAGCACGTCACCCTCACCGCCAGCGGTGTGGCAAAAGCGGAGCAGTTCTTTCATCTGGAAAACTATGCCGATCCCTCCAACATGGAGATCAGCCACCATATCAACCAGGCCATGCGTGCCCGGGGGCTGATGCATCGGGATATCGACTACGTCGTCAAGGACGGCCAGGTGCTCATCGTGGATGAATTCACCGGCCGTATCATGTACGGACGTCGCTACAATAACGGTCTGCACCAGGCCATCGAGGCCAAGGAACGGGTCACCGTCGAAAAGGAAAGCAAGACCTTAGCCTCCATTACTCTACAGAATTATTTCCGTCTTTATAAAAAGCTTTCCGGTATGACCGGTACGGCGTTGACCGAGGAAGAGGAGTTCCGGGGCATCTACGCCTTGGACGTGGTGGAGATCCCCACCAACCGCCCCAATATCCGTAAGGATCATTCCGATATCGTCTTTAAGACCGAAAAGGGCAAGTTCCTCAACGCCCTCCAGCAGATCGAGGAGTGCCACGCCAAGGGTCAGCCGGTGCTGGTGGGCACCATCTCCATCGAGAAGAGTGAACTGCTCAGTATGCTCCTCAAAAAGAAAGGCATCCCCCACCACGTCTTGAATGCAAAGCACCATGAAAAGGAAGCCGCCATCATCGCCCAGGCCGGTAAGTTCGGCGCGGTGACCATCGCCACCAATATGGCGGGACGCGGCACGGATATTATGCTCGGCGGCAACGCGGAGTACCTTGCGAAGGACGAGCTGCGCAAGAAAGGTATGGAAGAGGAGCTGCTCGCAGAGGCGGACTCCTTCGCCGAGACCGATGACCCCGAGATTCTGGCCATCCGGGAAAAATACGATTCCCTGCTGAAAAAGTACAAAGCCCAGATCGGCACCGAAGCCGAGCAGGTAAAAGCAGCCGGGGGTCTGTTCATCATCGGCACCGAGCGCCATGAGTCCCGCCGGATCGACAATCAGCTCCGTGGCCGAAGCGGCCGCCAGGGCGACCCCGGCGAGAGCCGGTTCTTCCTGAGCCTGCAGGATGATCTGATGCGCCTGTTCTCCACCGACCGGGTCATGGGCATGATGGACTCCCTGGGCCTGGATGAGGACACCCCCATCGATGCCAAGATCCTCTCCGGCGCCGTGGAAAATGCCCAGAAAAATGTGGAATCCCGCCATTTCCGGGCAAGAAAGAATGTTCTGGAATACGATAATGTTATGAATACCCAGCGTGAGGTCATCTATGCCCAGCGCCAGAAGGTGCTGGACGGCGAGGACCTGCGGGACAATATGATGTCCATGCTCCGTGCCCTGGTGGAAACCAATGTCTCCACCGCCCTCAGCGGCAACGGCGGCGTGGCCAACGAAGAGGGCCTGGCCACCCTGGCCTCCATGATGGAGGGTGTCTACTTTATCCGGGGCACCCTGGCAGCCCGGGCCCAGCAGCTGACGGGTATGAAGGCCGA
>JAZNVY010000078.1:0-9555 GCA_045593105.1 Eubacteriales bacterium | reverse complement strand
TTGCGAAGCAACATATCGAGTTTTGCTTATGCAAAACATATCGAGAAAAGGGTCGGCGGAGAAATCCGCCGACCCTTTTCATATCGAAAATTCCAAAGGAATTTATATCGCCGCCAAGTGTCCTTTGAGACACTTGGCCTTCGCGGTGCTTTTTTATTTTGCTTTTTTAAAGTCATAGCGAAACATGGCGATGAGAATAGATATGATGGTCATGACATCGCCAATGGAGGAGCCATAGGCTCCGCTTGCCAGATTATAGGCCAGCCAGCAGGGGCAAGCCAGCAAGCAAACTAGCCGGATCTTCTTTTCTGAATCCATCCAGAATGCGATCATCTGCAAAATGCAGCCGAGGATGACGAGCAGGCCGAAAATGGTTTTATCCAACAGCAGGCCTGCGACGATCAAAGCCAAGGTAGACGCTACGATGATCCATATTTTATACTTTTGAACCCAAGCCTTCTCCTTACGCTGGGCAGGCAGCAGGGCAATCATACAAAGAATATCCAAAACCGCGCCGGAAAACGCGCCGAGCAGAACGTACTGCGCTACATACAGCCCTCTGCAGGTCATATTGAAAGCGGCGATCTTCTTTTGGGTCTTTTGCTGATAGCTGAGGAGATAGACAATGACCGCGGCGATACCGACGGCATTAGCAATATACTTCATCGTTTATTTCCATTCCTCCGGGAAAAACGCACGAGTAATGGCGCGATTATTATGGGTATCCCAGATCTCGAAGCGGATATAGCGCGGAGGATCCCGGAAGGTATCCATATCAAAGACCGCCTCCGTCTGATCATCGTCGAAAGAAATAGCGCATTTATAGCCGCGATACTGCTCACGCATCATGATCTTGCAGGCGGGAGAAGTCTTAATATGGACCCATCTTCCATCCTCTACGTAGATTTCCTCAATGGTGGGGCCGGTGGTGGCATAAAGCTGACCGTCCTCCATGGCCTTCAGTACGGTATCATACTGCAGATCTTTTGCCCGGATCATGGTAAAGCAATGAAAGCTATCGTCGTTGGGGTTTTCCTGATTGGCCGGTCCGTGGTTATCGTCGCCGGCGGTGGGACAAAGATACTTGCCCTCCCACATCATTTCCACAAACTGCTGGTCTCCCCAGCCTCTGCAGCCCTGCGCCTGGCTTCCGCCGTTGAAGACCTCAAACCCCCAAAGCCCCTCTAAAGGACCGAAATCCTTGACGGTCTGGGTGCTCCAGAAAGGATGGTTATACTGAGAAAGAAAGCCGGCTTCATTGGCGCGCTTGATGAGATCGTTGATGAGTTCTACGCTATACTCCCCTTTCTCCTGCAGCTCCAGCCGAGGGAAATCCACGAATTTATCGCAAAGCTCATTTTTTGCAAAAAAGTTCAAATGATAGGTCTGGCGCTCATTATTGTCCGGATCCCGAAAGTCCTTGATGCTGGCTTCGGTCGCGGTAATGGGCAGAAAATTCTCGTCCTTCAATTCCGGATGGGGCACCAGGACGTGGTGATCGGAATAGGCATAGATCTGATAGCCTTCTGCCTTGTATTTCTCCTTCGCCTCCGCCGGAGTCAACATTCCGTCGGAATCGGTGCAATGGGAATGAAGATTGGCCTTATACCAATTTCCCTCTTCTGCAAATAAGTACTTTCTCGCCATAATAAGCCTCCCTAATCCTATCTGTTTTTTAAAAGCGGTCCGACTTTAGCCGGACCGCTTTTTTTAAATGTTTTTACGTTCCGCAAAAAGGATAATTCTCTGAACCGGGATCAAAAAGATTGACCCGACCAACGAAAGGATCCATTCCCAACGCTTTAAAAGGGGGAACAGCACCCGGAGCTCCAGCACCCGAGCCCAAACGTAAGCGGCCAGCACCAATAGACACAGAACTACCGCAAACGCCAAAAGCCACCAAACGACTCCAAAGGCGTCTGCCAAATAATAATAGGCCGCCCAGGCTACCGATGCCAAGGCACCTACCGCAACCGCAGGGCACCACAAAAGCAATTGCTCCGCGATCCGCACGTCCCGCTCCTTACCGTACAGCTTCAGCGTATACCAGATCTGACCGCCGGGCAGATAGGCCGGAAAATAGGGCTTTATTTCCTTTTTCCGCCCCTGCTCGGATAATCCAATTGCGCCGAAAACACAGCAGATCACACCCAACACCAGCCAACCGATCATTACCGCCAGCAAAACGTCAAGCAGCCACGGCTGCCTGATTAAATTGATCATCCGGGAAACAAACTCCATTTTAATCCTTCTTACTTCTTGGTCAGTGCTCTTTGCAGCCAGACCTGACCGATATCCAGCGCCTCATAAAGGCTGTTCTTCTCACTCTTCTTCTGGGAACGCTCAAAGATCGAAACGTTCTCATCCGTAGAAAGCAACTCCACCGATACCTTGGTCGGCAGATCCTCCGCCGTCCCATCCGTCGCCAAAATGTTGATAAAGATCACGTAAGGATCCTTGGGGTCGCCGTAATAAATGCAGTTTCCGCTCCGAACCAGCGGATAACCTTTATAGATCGTAAAGGGCAGCTTTTCTTTTTTTGTTGCCATTGATCCAGTCCTCCTTGATTTCTTTATTCTCTTAGTATTGTACCACACGCCAAAAGGAAAGTAAACAAGATTTTGCACCTTTTTTCCATCCCCTACATTTAATAAGAACGAAAGGAGAATCACTATGGATGATTTTGATCTCAGAGATCTCTTGGCACCGCCCCTGCTGATACGCTCGGACTTGCCGACTGACTCGATGAATGATAGGAAGCCCCATTCTGCTCCGATGCATGCCGATCCCATGGTGCTGGCCATGGCCTACGTGCCGGTTCAGCAGTGGCAGGATCTCTATGAACCGGAGGAGGCGCTCCGGCGCGGCACTATTTTCCGCCAGCTGGATCTGCCCTTTGAGGGAGGTGGCCATAAATGACCGAAAAAAGAAAAATGATGGATGCGGTCTATGCCAACGGCTTTGCAATGGATGACGCCCGTCTTTTCCTGGACACCCATCCCCACGATCGCAACGCTCTGGATTATTATAACCGTAAGGTCAGCCTGTATAACCAGGCGGTGGTACGCTACGAAGAAAAATTCGGCCCCATCCGCCCGGAAAAGGGCGGTATGCACGGCAACTGGGCTTGGGCAACCACCCCCTGGCCCTGGGAAGGAGGAATGTAAGCCATGTGGACTTATCAGAAACGGCTGCAATACCCGGTGGATATTAAAAAGCCAGACGCCCGTCTGGCAAAGGTCATCATGTCTCAGTTCGGAGGTCCGGATGGAGAACTGGGTGCCTCGCAGCGCTATCTTTCTCAGCGCTACGTCATGCCCTATCCCGAAATCGCCGCTACCCTCACCGATATCGGCACCGAGGAGCTGGCACACATGGAGATCGTTTCCACCATCGTCCGTCAGCTTTTGAAAGGACTGACTGCCGAGGAGATCCAGGAGCAGGGCTTTGCGGATTATTACGTGGATCATACGGCAGGAATCTGGCCGCAGGCCGCCAGCGGCGAGCCCTGGAGCGCCACCACCTTCCAGTCCAAGGGCGATCCCATTACCGATCTCTTTGAGGATATGGGCGCCGAGCAGAAAGCGCGTACCACTTATGATAACCTGCTGCGGCTGATCCGCGACCCGGACGTCCGGGATCCCATTAAGTTCCTGCGGCAGCGCGAGATCAACCACTTCCAGCGCTTCGGAGAAGCCCTGGGGCAGGTGCGCCGCCACTTAGACAGCAAGAACTACTACCGCATCAACCCGGCCTTTGATACTGAGAAAAAGTAAATTAAAACCAGAAGGGGTCACCCCTCACGCAAAAAGAAGATGAGCGAAAGCTCATCTGCTTTTTACATTTATTGAGTCACCATTTTGTAAACCACATTGTGAAATTCAAGCTTTTCTTTTTCAAGCGAGTTTTCGTGTAAAACACTTTCCTCCGATGAGGAACCGACAATTTTTTCAATATCGACTATGCTCTTCTTATTTTCTCCCGCAAAAAAAGCAAGGATGATCGCAATTCCATCAGATATCTTTTTAAGCCATGGCATCGTTTTTTTGGCAAAATTAACAGTTTCTTCCATCTGTTCCTTCTGTTCATTTGCTTTATTGTCTGTGTGCGCTTTTTCCGAAGTTTCTGTAATTGTAATTGCCTTATCAACAATATCTTTCAAGGTTTCATTAAACCCATTGGCTCCCTTAAGAAATTCCATAACAACGTTTTCTTGAATGTTCTTCTTTTCTTCCTCATACCATACTTTGATGGTATCATCGAACAGCATTTTTTTGAGTTCTTCAGATGTTTTGTTGCTATTGACCATCTTCTCTGCAACAACATTTAAACATTGTCTCTCTAAAACAGGGTAGATTTCTGCGAAATTTTTATCTTTTTTACAAACACGTTCAACTGTGGCATTATCCTCGTTTAAGACTACAACTTTTTTTGTTTTATATTCAAACTCGCCGTTTATATTCTTTACGTTTATTTTAAAATAAACAGAATGCATAGACAATGAGAAAAACTTATTTTTTTTAAGATGTCTTGTCATTCTAATTTCCTCATGCCCACGCTCACTATGCTCTATTTGGGACAAGAAAAAATCGTTCTCTTTAAAATCACTTTCACTATCATCCGCACAAACATTTAAGGGCAACATTCCGATCAATAAAGCAAAAACCAGAAAATAAGATGTGATTTTTTTCATATAAACTCCTTATAACGGCAGTGGAAAATATTATAATGCTTTGACGTTATTCTGCGGTACAATAAGCTACGATATCTTTTATGATTACAACAGGAAGTGCAATAAAACCTAAAAGAACAGCAAGAATGAACTTAAATACAACAGTATAAAGATTGAGGGCAACGAATAAACTGGATAACCATTTCCATCCAAACGGAATACCGGCACAAGCAAAGCCCAAAAGTATAGCTACAAAAAAACCATCACCCGCTATTGCGCCCATAATAATTGCAGAAATGATCCATGCAACAATCGCAATTACAATATCTTTAATTAACTGTTTTTTTAGTTCTTGTTTCATTTTCAGCCACACCTCTTAGATCTTTTTAACCTTAACAATCGGCAAATCCGATCCGATTTCTTTTTTGAATTCATTCAAAATACCAAGAAGTCTTTTTTCTGCTGCCTTTTTATAGCCAAATAAAAAACCGCCGCCATAAGAAAATGCACGAGTGATGCATGGCTTATAGGTCATTACCTTCTCATCATTTAGACGAATAGCGTAGGAAAAGACCTGTTTAAAAAAACCAACAAAAGAGCCGGAACCATCCTGGGCATACTCAATCTTAGTGATGTCGTTTTTATCGAACCAAAAACAATCTGTGTCTCCTTGTGCTTTTTCTACACTCTTAAGCATATCGATTGCCCGAATATCACGATTTAAAAAGCCTTTACCATATTCCCGAACAGAGAAAAAACCTGCTTTATTAAACGTAAAGAAATTTAATGCACAATCCAATGTTTGGGGACCAAATTTATTGGCTTGGCTTTCTTCCTCTTTCAAATACAAGAGAAGCATATCAGCGATTTCTTTTTCCGAATAATTCTTTTTGGTGATTTTTTTAATGGTTTCATACTTGGTAGTAAAACGCTTAGCAACTCTTTGGGCAGAAGGTCCATATTGATTAAAACACTCTTCACAACAATAAATGTTAATTCCTGACTTTAACTCAAACAGATCATAAGTATTACCCTTTAAAAATCCTCTGATTGTTTCCTTTCCACAAAATGCACAATGTGTAGTTTTAGCCACAACAATCCCTCCCTAAATAAAGAATTTACAACATTATAACACCTTGGTTTAATTTTGTCAACACACATCAACTATGGTTGGTTATAAATCACCCCTGTTTTTTATATAATAGTTTCAGTAAATGGGGGTTGATGTTATTGAAGGATAATCATTTTTTATTTGAAATGGGAAATCGCATATCAAAGCGTAGAAAAGAATTGAAAATGACGCAAGAGCAAGTTGCAGAGTCTATGAATATTAGTGTTCAATCTCTTTCGTGCATTGAATTAGGCAAGAAAGCGATACGACCGGAAAATCTTGTCAACCTTTGCTATACGCTCGATGTATCCGCCGATTATATCCTCAAAGGAACGAAATCCGAAAAACAATTAAACGGAATCCTCTTAAAACTATCCAAACTAAACGAGTCTGACTATCAAATATTAGAGCAACTAATTGATCATTTTAATAAAAATTAACTATTAATTGCGATAAACACAAACAAAAAGCAGATGAGCGGAGCGCTCATCTGCTTTTTACTATCACCATTGATTTTCGGATGATTTTATGCTATTCTAAACCCAACGAAAGGAGGCAGAGCTTATGTCTGAATTAACCGAAAAAAGAGAACGGCTTGGGAAAATCCTGGTCATCACGATCGCCGTTTTGAACCTGCTCTCCCCGATCGTTAACGTCGTCACCGATTTTCGCTTAGGGACGCTCCTTTCTCTGGTACTGGCAGGAATATTATCCGCCGCACTTTTCAGCGGTGTGACCTGGGTGCGGTATCTCTTTGCCCTCGGTGCCGGGATAAATACATTTTATATGCTGTTTTTGCTTTTGGGCGGGGCGTTGGAGTTTACCGGCGGTCATTTTTGGGTGATCCTTCTTATGGTGCTGCAGCTTCTTTATTCCGTCGCCGCCTGCCTGCTCCTGCTATTCAGCAAATCCATCAAAGAATTTTTATACCGCTAATAATTGCCGCCTGCATAGGGCGGCATTTTTTTACATATATTAAAGAAAACTCTATCAATAAGGGGTGTTCTTTATGAAAAACCGACCGATCTTAACCATTCTATTAAGTATCGCCATTGCCGAAGGCGTCGGTCTGCTTTCCGGCTTTCTCTCCGGTGATATTGGCGCCGTCTATCAGACGCTGAACCAGCCGCCCCTGGCACCGCCGGGGATCGTCTTTCCCATTGCTTGGGGCATTCTTTACGCTTTGATGGGAATCGCCGCCGGGCTGATCTACCTTAATCGCGGCGACGAGCGCGCCCGGGAAGAAGCATTGATCTACTACGGCGTCCAATTGGCGGTAAACTTTTCCTGGAGCATCGTCTTCTTTCGGTTCCAGGCCTTTTGGCTGGGGGTAGTCATTATCCTGGTGCTGGATCTCTTGGTCTATCTGACTTGGCGACACTTTTCCAGAATCAGCCGCGCCGCCGGCTGGCTCTTAGTTCCCTATCTCCTTTGGCTCCTTTACGCCACCTACCTTGCCATCGGCATTTTCTTTTTAAATTGATCCATTTTATAGACGGACACAAATAAATATGCTATACTGAAAAAGAGGTGAAACAATGTTGGACGTCAATTTATATTTACAAAATATAACAGAATTTTTGGGGAAAGCAAAAGGCAAGATCCTCTTGCACGTCTCCGATACCCAATCGGATCAGTTTCCGGCGCTCCGCGCCTTACTGACTAAGGTTCGCCCGGCTTTGATCCTTCATACCGGTGATTTAGTGGACGAATTCAAGGTAGGGCGCTTAGAAAAGGATCGCCCCGGCTATGAGACGGGATTACGGGAATTGATGGACGTTCTCCATGCAGCAGACTGTCCGCTCCTCTTCACCTCCGGCAACAACGACGACCTGAACCTCATCGCGCAGGATGAACGTGTGACCATCGTCCCCAATTATTCGGTCGTGGAGCGGCACGGCGTTCGTTTTTTGCTGGATCATTACCCCATCACCGATGCCGGTGCGGTGGACTTTGCCCTCTCCGGACATACGGGGAAGTTTGACTTTCACTATCCCCCGGCGGATACTGCCGGGGAAGCGATCTACTTAAACGGGATGTTCTATTGGACGCTGATCGATACCGGCACCAAGAATTTTCTGCGGATCCCCTGCCGAAAACAACTGGACATCTCCGAAACCACGCAAGACGGCATTCGTTTCCGGCAGTTCAAAAACCGTACTTACCGGTTCCCACCGGAGAAAAAATGGTATCTGACCCAGACCCATCTCCATGCCGGGCATGAAAATTTTTCCAGCATGCGTTCCCATGCAGTGGAGGCCAAACGGATGGGCTACGACGGTCTTTTCATCACCGAGCATGACCTGCGGATGAACCGCCCCATCAATTGCATCGAGCATTTCCGGCTGACCGCGCCGGGGGATGCCCTGCGGGAGGACGGTAAAGCCGGCTGGTATCGTGAGGACGATACCCCGGCGCGCAGCGTTGACGACGGCGACGGATATGCATTGCAGCTTCTGCCCGGTGAATCCGCCAACTTCCAAAGCGGCGGTAAAAAACACCAGGCACCCCTCCTTTCGGACTTTTCGGTCACCTTAAAGATGGCTTTTGATCCGGACGCCGCGGTGCTGGTGGACTTCACCCTTTCTCAACGTCCGGAGGATCTCTGCCAGCAACACCTCGTTTACGGCTACAACGCAACCGCTCAAGAAGAGTGGTTTAAAGAGCTTTCTTGGGCAGAGGACGGGAACTACCGGTTCCCCCTCTCGGCAGACGCTCTTTTCTTTGATCCCATCTTCGGCTTGGACAACGCCTTTCTGACCGTCACCGTCACCGCGCTCCGGGGTGAAGTACGGGTGCAGAGTCTGGATACCGCCAGAAAATACGTCGGCGAAGAGGTGCGCAAACGGCAAAAGACTCTGGGCAAGACCCTTGCCAAAGAACTGAAGATCGCCATCCATTCCGGCTTCGAACTGACCCTGGGTCACCACCGCAACTGCTTTTCCGCCCACGTGCCAGTCATCAACTACGAGGAGACCGGCTATACGGAGAGCGAAAAGACCGGTGCCGCTTATCTTCGCAGTAAGGATGCTACCTTTGCCTATAACCATATGTTCCAGGAATATAAAAACGCGCCCGAGGAGGAGCATGAAGCCATCATCCAAAAGGTGATCGAAAACGGCGTAGAGACCCGATTTGGCGGAGCCCAACTTTTGGAGGTTGGCTTTCCCAAAAAGAAACTGGGCTTTTCCTTGGAAGAGCACCTACAGGTCTGGGACGCTTTAGCCCTGCGCAGCGTGCGGCTGGTGGGCTACGGCGATAGCGACAGCCATAATTCCACCACCGGCTGGGAGCATGGAAACTGCTTTGGCAGTTGGATTTTGGCTGAAGCCAATCACCAAGAAGCGATCGAGCGCGCCATGCGCGCCGGCAAGGTCTGCTTCGGGAACCCGGCACATTGGAAAAGCCAATGGGAATTCACCGTCGGCACGGCCAGCATTGGCGAGACCCTCTGCACCGAAACCGCCACCGCCCGGATCCGGCTTTGGGATCTTACGGCTCCGGTGGAGCTGCGCGTCATAAGCGGCGGCAAGGAGTTCCGCCGTTATGCCATTCACGAAGCCTCCTTTGAAACAGAGCTTTCCCTTGAACGCGGCGAATTTGATTGCTGTCCGGTACGGCTGGAGGTCTGGTCAAAGGAGGGCAAGCCCCTCTTCTTTACCAATCCGATCTACCTCATATAATAAAAAAGGGGATGTAAAAAAAGTCCGGAACGCAAAAAGCAAGAAAGAACACAGAAAAATATAGATTTATAAAAGTTTTCATATCCCAA
>JAZNVY010000077.1:0-4119 GCA_045593105.1 Eubacteriales bacterium | reverse complement strand
GCCTTACAAGCAGAGGGTCAGCGGTTCGAGCCCGTTAACTCCCACCAAAAAAATAAGACAGTCGAAAGACTGTCTTATTTTTTTATCCAAGCGGAGCTTGGTATGTAATCGCCGTCAGGCGTATGAAATCAGTTCGCTCTGCGAACTGTATGCATCAAAAACAAAGATTTATGCGTTTTTCTTCCGCTTGATGCAATGCCACCTGCGGTGGATACCATCCACGGCTTCGCCGTGATGACATACACGCTTTGCGTGATTTTTAGCACAGTTTTGTCACGTAAGTGTCAATCATAGATCTGTCCCTGATTGACAGTTTTTGTCAACACAACAGGACCGTCCCCTTAATTAGGCTGTAAAGACAAGTTGTTTTTACAGCTCTTTTTATTTTATTATAAGCAATATACAACTGCGGCGATGCGTTTTGCCGAAGCTGCCAGCGAATAAAGCCATGCAAACTCCCTCGGAGTATGAATATAGTTGCCGGTCGCGCCGATGGAGTCCACACAGGGAATTCCGGCATCGGTGACATAGGCCGCATCGGAGCCGCCCGTACGCCATCCTTCTCCCAGCACCGGCAATCCGTTTGCCGCATAGATCTCATTCATTTTTCCCAGCAGGGTTACGTTTCGCTGCACGTATTCCATGGCAGGGCGAACGCCAATCGACTCTACCTGAATGGTACAGCCCGGCACCTGCGGATGATCGGCAATATCCTGCACCAGTGCCTGGATCTGCGCCAATTGTTCTTTATTGGCAAAGCGGAAGTCCACTGCAAGTTCACAATTCTTCGGGATGGTATTGGTCACTGTACCGCCTTGGATCACGCCACAGTTACAGGTAATTCCTTTCCCATCCTTCAGTTGCTCCAGCCGAAGGACGATATGCGCCGCCTCGGCAATAGCATTCGAACCGAGTTCTGCGCATTTGGAGGCGTGCCCCTCCACGCCGGTAACGATAAACCGGAACGGAGCAATGCCCTTACGCGCCACGCATCCAAAATGCTCGGTATGCCCTTCCAAATTCAAAAAGCACTCCGAATCCTTGGCCTTTTCGCAGATATAGCGAAGGGTGGCTCCTCCACTCAAATTGCTCCCCACCTCTTCATCGGTCTGCAACAAAAGCCGAACCGGACGAGCGGTAAACCCGACCTGCTCCAAGGCATCCATCGCCATAAAGCCTGCCACAACACCGCCCTTGCAATCCAATACGCCGGGACCGTAGATCTTATCCCCCTCTATGCGTACGGCAGGGGTACCGAAAGAGCCCACCGGATGGACGGTATCCAGATGACCGGAAAGGCTGATGGGCGCACCGGGAGCGTCGGGATTCAAGGTGATGACCACCAGGTCACCGGCCTTTTCCTGGGGTACTATTTCCACTTTCCAGCCCTTCTTTTCCGCAAGCTCAGCAAAATAGCGTCCCACTGCATCCACCCGTGCTTTATCACGGGTCGGGCTCTCTAAATTACAGCACGTTTCCCAAACGTTGATATAGCTTCCATTTAATTGGTCAATCTTTTGAAAAAGCTTTTCGCAAATCATTTTCCTTACCTCATCTCATCTAGGGTCAGCTCAAACGCCGGCATGAATTCATCCAAAAAGATTTTAACTTCCGGAAGCACCATTCGCTCCAAGGATTCCCGGGTGGACTGCTCCGCGATACGGAATTCCAAATTACCGGCCTTCCGTTCCTCAATACATTTGATCAATGCAGAGAGCTTGTCTGCCGCTTTGACCAAAGGCTTCAGTTCTTCGTCCTTTTCCTCCACCAAGGGGGCGTAAGCATCTCTTAAATCCTCCGGCAGCATGGAAAGAAGGGTCTCATTGGCAGACGCCTCCACCCCTTTGAAGGCGGTTTCAATTGTAAAGTTTTGATACTTTACAGGTGTCGGCATATCGCCGGTCAAAATCTCATGGGCATCATGGAAAAGCCCCAGTACTGCCGCGCGATCCGCATCGTACTGCCGATTGCAGCGTTCGTTCCCCAAGGTGGCCAGCGCGTGCGCCAATACCGCCACCTCCAGGGTATGCTCCGTCAGCGTCTCATTGCGGGAATTCCGCATCAGCGCCCAGCGGTTGATATATTTCATACGAAAAAGCATCGAGAAGAAATTACTACTCATCGCACTCACCTGCTTTATTCTTAATTTGAATATCGCCCTCCCCCATAATGAAAGCGCGATCCACCGTCACCTCTTCGACGTTTTCCATCGAGGGAACCCGATACATCACATCCATCATGGAATTCTCAATGATAGCGCGCAAGCCCCGGGCGCCGGTCTTCTGCTTGATGGTCTTTTCTGCGATGGCCGCTAATGCATCGTCGGTAAAGTGTAATTTTACACCGTCTAAATCAAAGATTTTTTGATATTGCTTAACGATGGCATTCTTCGGCTCGGTTAAAATCTTCAGCATCGCCGTCTCGTCCAGCTCATCCAAAGCCACCAATACCGGCAGACGACCCACCAGCTCGGGGATGACGCCGTACTTGGCAATATCATGGCTTTCAATCTGCTGATAGATCTCGCTTAGAGAGGGACCTTCCTTACTCTGCACCTCCGCGCCAAAGCCCAGCGCAGATTTCCCGATCCGCTTGGTGACGACCCCTTGAATTCCATCAAAGGAACCACCGCAGATAAAGAGAATATTGCTGGTATCAATGGGGATAAACTCCTGATTGGGGTGCTTTCTGCCCCCCTGGGGCGGTACGTTGGAAACCGTACCCTCCACGATCTTTAAAAGTGCCTGCTGAACGCCCTCGCCGCTCACGTCCCGGGTAATAGAGACGTTTTCGCTCTTTCGGGCGATCTTATCGATCTCGTCCACATAGATGATGCCCTTTTGCGCCCGCTCCACGTCGAAATCCGCCGCCTGCAGCAGCTTCAAAAGAATATTCTCCACGTCCTCGCCCACGTAGCCGGCCTCGGTCAAGGTCGTCGCATCGGCGATGGCGAAGGGAACGTTCAAGATCTTTGCCAGCGTTTTAGCCAGATAGGTCTTACCGCTGCCGGTGGGACCTACCAACAAGATATTACTCTTTTGGAGCTCGACCCCATCCTTTGCTTTATCTTGGTTGAGGATCCGCTTATAATGGTTATACACCGCCACGGAAAGGGCGATCTTGGCGCGCTCCTGGCCGATGACGTACTCGTCCAGAAACTGCTTGATCTCCTGCGGCTTATAGACGTGGATCTCCTCATCCTGCTTCTTTTGCGGTTTTTGAGGCTGGAGCGCGGTCTTGGGTTGATAGCCGTTTTCCAGCATAATATTCATGCAAAGCTCCACGCAATCGGTACAGATCAAGCCGTCGATCCCCTCGATCAGATTGGCCTGCTGGGACTTTCGACCGCAAAAAGAGCAATGATTTTTTTCAGACATGATGCTACTCCTTTAATTCAAACAAGGATTAAAAAGGACGGGAATATTCAATTCCCGTCCTTCCTTCGGTTTCGTCTAAAACCCTATTATCTATGGGCAATGACTTCATCGACCAGGCCGTATGCCTTGGCTTCCTCGGCAGAAAGGAAGTTATCCCGATCGGTATCCCGGGTGACCTCCTCGATGCTCTTACCGGTGAACTCCGCCAGCATACGATTGAGTTTTTCCTTGGTCTTTTTGAGATTACGGGAGCGGATCTCCACCTCGGTGGCGCTACCCATAATACCGCCCAGCGGCTGATGGATCATCACTTCGCTATTCGGCAGACAATACCGCTTGCCCTTGGTACCGGCCGCCAGCAAGAACGCACCCATACTGGCCGCCATGCCGATGCAGATGGTGGAAACGTCACACTTAATATACTGCATCGTATCAAAGATTGCCAGCCCTGCCGTTACCGAACCGCCCGGGGAATTGATATAAAAGCTGATATCCTTATCCGGGTCTTTACCCTCCAGATACAGCAACTGGGCAATCACCAGACTGGCGGTCGTATCATTCACCTCATCGGTCAGCATAATAATGCGATCATTGAGGAGACGGGAATAAATATCATATGCCCGTTCACCGTGGCCGGTCTGCTCTATAACGGTAGGTACTAAGCTCATAGAAATCTCCTTACTCTGCCTTGGGTTCTTCCTTCTTGGCAGTGGAAGTCGGATCGTAGCCATGTCGTTCTGTG
>JAZNVY010000076.1:0-1872 GCA_045593105.1 Eubacteriales bacterium | reverse complement strand
GTTTTTCTTTTTTCCAGAAAACTGGTTAGCAGCTCCAAATAAGATGAGGGGCGGGTTTTCTTTTATGCCCTCATTCTATGCAATAAAAAAAGAGCCGTATTGGCTCTTTTTTATTGCGCTTCTGCGTATTTTTTGATCGCTTCAAAGGACGCGTCGCTAATATCGTGCTCGATCTTACAAGCATCCTCCGATGCAATTTCCGGATCGACCCCGAGGCGAATTAAAAACTCGGTGATCAGCGTATGCCGCTCATAGATCTTCTCCGCAATGGCGACGCCCTCGGTCGTCAGGGTCAGGGTACCATCCTTATCCATCAGAACGTAGCCGCCCTTTTTCAATAGACCGATGGCACGGCTGACGCTGGGCTTGGAATAACCCATATATTCACCCACGTCAATTGAGTGAACGTCTTTACTTTTCTTGGACAAGACGTAAATCGTCTCCAGATACATTTCACCGGATTCCTGCAAAGCCATCGAAAGGCCTCCTTTTCGTACATTATATTAATATTACCACAGACCCGGACTTTTTTCAAGTCTAAAACTCTCGCATCTCTTTACGATATTCCCGCGGCGTATAATCATAGGTACGTTTGAACAGTCGGCGGAAATAGGTAGCGGAGGAAAATCCTACCTCACTACTGATCTGCTCCACCGAACGGTGGGGGTCTACCACCAGCAATGCCGCCGCGCGGCGAATGCAAAGATGATTTTTATACTCGATGGGGCTCTGCCCCATCTCTTTTTTAAAGCGGTAATAAAAACGGGATGTACTCATAAAGCACAACGCGGCAAGCTGCTCGACCGTAAGAGGCTCCACATAATGGAGATTGATATACTCCACCGCCTTACGGATCCGCTCATCGCTCGACGATATTTCCTCACGCTGCAGACGCGTATAAATGCGATGGCAAAGCCCATAAAACATACTTAGAATACGAAAGCTCTGCTCCCGATCCTTGTGGTGCAAATAGATGTATTCAAACTCCTTTTCCATCCCCTTTCCGCTCATTCGCTGCAACGGTACCTCTTTCCCTGCAAAAGGGTCGGCCATGGGCGGCATCAAAAAGTGGATGGAATAAACGGAGGTGTCCGGATTGCCGATCCAGCGCAGGATATATTTTAAATGGTACGGAAAGAACAAAACGTCCCCTGCCCTGCCAACCACCTCCCGTTCGCCGATCATACAGGAAAGCTTCCCCCGTTGCACATAGCAAACGGTATAATATGGACGGGGCAGATGGGTAAAATCCTCCTCCAAAAAGCCATCGATAATATAATTATTACAAACCAAGGTGGTTAACGAAAAATTGATTGATTCCATCATTTCCTCCGCAGTAGAATAGTTTCTATTTTTAGTATCATATCATCTTTTAATCAAAAAAGCAATCCACTATAATAGAAATAAACAGGAGGAAATTCATATGTTTCAAAACAAAACCGTATTCATTACCGGCGGAGGCTCCGGCATTGGGTTGCTTTCTGGTAAATGCTTTGCCAAAGAGGGCGCAAACGTTGCATTGGTAGATATTAATCAAGCTGCCTTGGATGCCGCCGTTGCCGAAATTACTGCCGCCGGCGGGAATGCCATCGGCATCAAAACCGACGTCACCAAATATGAAGAGGTCGTAGCCGCCAAGGATCGGGCGGTGGAGGAGTTTGGCAGTATTGACGTCGTCCTCCCCTGCGCCGGCGGTGCAGAAGCGCGGATGTTGAATGATCATACGGAATGGAAAGATCAAGATATTTCCGTCTTTGAATTCGGCATCGACCTCAATCTAAAAGGTGCGGTCTATGCCGCCAAGGCAGGGTTGCAGCAAATGGCGAAGCAAAAGAGCGGCGTCATCATCTTCCTCGGCTCCATCACCGGCGT
>JAZNVY010000075.1:0-3868 GCA_045593105.1 Eubacteriales bacterium | reverse complement strand
GAAGAGATCGCCAAAAAGGGCGGCTGTATTTTAGGCGGTTGCTGCGGCACCACCCCCGACTATATCCGCGCCATGCGGCAAAAGACAGACCCCATCCCCTATGCGGTCCCCACCCCCAAAAATAAAACCGTCGTTTCCTCCTATACCCATGCGGTAGAGATCGGCGCAGCGCCCATCCTCATCGGCGAGCGGATCAACCCCACCGGCAAACCAAAGCTGAAGGAAGCCCTCCGTAATGAAGATCTGAACTATCTTCTCACCGAGGGCATCCGCCAGGCAGACGCCGGGGTGCAGATCCTGGACGTCAACGTGGGTCTGCCGGAGATCGACGAAGAAATGATGATGAAAAAGACGGTCGCCGCTCTGCAGGCGGTGGTGGATCTTCCGCTCCAGCTGGATACCGCCAATCCCCGGGTGCTGGAAAAAGCAATGCGGATCTATAACGGCAAGCCCTTGATCAATTCCGTGAACGGCGAGCCTGCCAGTATGGACGCCGTCTTCCCCCTGGTGCAGAAATACGGCGGCAGTGTCATCGCTCTGACCATGGATCAAAGCGGCATCCCTGCCACCGCCGAAGCGCGCTTGGAAGTAGCGCGGCGGATCGCCGCCCGGGCGGCAGAATACGGCATCGCCAAGAAAGATCTGATCGTGGATCCCCTGGCACTGACTGTCTCCTCCGACCCGGAGAGTGCCAAGGTGACGTTGAAAGCCCTCCGCCTTCTGCGTGAAGACGGTTTTTATACCAGCCTGGGCGTCTCCAATATCTCCTTTGGCCTGCCGGCACGGGAAAAGATCAACACCGCCTTCTTCACATCCGCCATGGAAAACGGTTTGAACTGTGCCATCATGAACCCCTTCTCCGTAGGAATGATGGACGCCTGGTACGCCTTCCGTACCCTGCATGGGATGGATCCCGCCTGCCGGGACTATATCGCCTATGCGGATCGCTCTGCCCCCGTTACGGCGGCAGCCCCCGAAGCGGTGACTCTCCGCTATGCCGTCCTCAAGGGCATGAAAGAGGAGGCCGCCCTCGCCGCCGCTCTGGCTCTGCAATCAAGGGAGCCTTTGGCGGTCATTAATGAAGAGATCATTCCGGCCCTCAATGAGATCGGTGCCGCCTTTGAACAGAAAAAGGCGTACCTTCCCCAGCTTTTGATGAGCGCCGATGCGGCCAACGCCGCCTTTGAAAAGGTCAAAGAAAAAATGCCGGCGGCCGCCGAAAGCGGCAAGACTATCCTGCTTGCCACCGTCAAAGGAGACATCCACGATATCGGCAAGAATATCGTTCGGGTGCTTTTGGAAAGTTACGGCTTTAAGATCTTTGACTTGGGGCGCGACGTAGACCCGGAGCGGGTAGTCAGCGCCGCCCTGCGGCACCAATGCCCTTTGGTGGGTCTCAGCGCGCTGATGACCACCACCGTCCCGGCCATGGCGGAAACCGTTCGCCTGCTCCACGAAGCAGACCCCTCTATCCGGGTGATGGTGGGCGGTGCGGTACTGACCCCCGATTATGCCCAAGACATCCACGCCGATTACTACGGCAAGGATGCCATGGATGCCGTCCGGATCGCTAAAAGCTTTTATTCTTGATAAACAACAGACCGTAAAAAAATATGAGCTACTTTCGTAGCTCATATTTTTTTAATTCACGTAAAATGTTTTCCGGTCGATGAGCATCGGCGGCGGAGTATCTCCCCTTCTCCCCGATCTCCAGCAATTTCCCGGCATGGGTATAGCCCATCGCCGCCGGCGGCAGATGGGTGACGATGTCATCCAGATTGCGCACCACCGTAAACCGCTCCCATCGCCCCTTAGGGACGCGCCCCCAAAGTACCCTGGGACAGCCGAAGCCGTACCCCTCCATCCGCTCCCGCAGATCGGAGCGATGAAACCAAAAGTATTCATGGCAGAGCACCGCCAGCGCCGCCCCATGGGAATAGCCGGCGATCAAGACTTCCTTTAAATTCCGATCCGTGACCGTCGCCGCAAGATACGGCTCCGCCGATTTCCAGACCTTCAAAAAGCCCCGATGGGCATACCAGCTGCAATCGTCCATTCTTTTATAGGGCTTGACGGGGAAATCCAAATTATTGCTCCAATCCACCGCCCCCTTAGACGGCTCGAAATAAATTTCCGCCCGGTCTCCGTCCCGTAAAACCGCAAAATCCGCCTCGTTCTCCACCCGAATATAAGGCACTTTCAAGCACTTCTCAAAGATCGTACTCAGCTTCATAGTTTATTCTATTCCGAGCAATAAAAAAAGCGCCCTTCGGCGCCCAACATATTTATTATATCAAAAACAGATCCGAAATGTCAATTCGCAATTAAAATAAAATTTCATCCTAAATTTTATGGACAATACCAATTGAAAAGTCATGAAATTTATGCTATTCTATAATCGAAGAAAGGGAATAAATAAAAAGGCTCGCAAGGCTGCCGCTTTAAAGCCGCACCGTAGTGCGGAACCCATTTATATAGATTGGCAAAAACCTTTGGAACAATGAGTCACAGCCCAGCCGAAAAGAGGAAACGAGCCTAAAACCAAAGAGAGTGAGGTACACCATGTTGGAACCCGCAAGTTCAAAAAGATAGCCCCCGGACTTTTCTGTGACGAGAAAGCAGAAAAACCGGGGGTTATCTTATTTTAGGGTGACAAGACTAATCCAAACCTACCTCATAGCGGCATATTTCGGTGCTTTTCACTCTATTTATTCTCGCAAGGCGGCGGCGAGTATTTTAACGATGGGTGATCGAAAATCCGCCTTTTAAAAACAGGTTTGGATTAGTTTTATCACCTTATAGAGAAAATAAAATTTTCGTAAGCATCATCGAAGGCATCGTAGGGAGAGGGATTGCCGCCGTTGGTGCTTTTGCATTGATTATCGGAATATTCCTGCCCGATGGCAAAAAGTTCCCCCGGATAAAGCTCTACTCCGGCCTCCTGCGCTAAGCGGCAGAATTCCCAGAGCGGCTCCGCCGTCTCGGCGGTTGCCACCAAGGCGCGGCGCAAGCCTTCATCCCCTCTTGCAAGGGCGGTCAAGTGATCCAGCTTCTGAAAGGTTGTCATCCTGCGATCTCTCCCACCTCAAAAAGATGCTCCGTTACCTTGACTTCTCTGCCGCAAACGTCCACTTCATAATAGACGGCGTCGGGCGTCCCACACTCGGTCAGATCGGCGGTGGGAGAACCAAGGATATGGAACTCCGTCCCCTCGCGGCGCTCGTAGTACGCTTTATGGGTATGACCGGAGAAGACCGCCAGCAGGTTTTCATCCGCATCCATGATCTCCAAAAGCTCTTCCTTGTTTTTGACGACGGCATAAGGGCTCTTCCAGACGTCCCCCACGAAGGTATAATGGGTGAAAAGGATGCAGGGCTTATCGTTCTTTTGAAGATCCTCACGCAGCCACGCAATATCCTCCTCCGCCATGGCGTGGGTCTTGACCGTTCCGCCGCCGGCGGTGCCCAGCTCCGGCTTCAGATCGTTGGTCATGAAGACCAGATGGTAGCCGGCAAGATCCAGCGAATAAGTAAACTTTTCGTACCCGAAGATCGCGGCAATTTCATCCTTGGAGTCAAACATTTTCATGTCGTGATTGCCCAGCACGGTATAGCAAGGGCAGTCGAATTCCTTCATTTTTTTCGCAATGAAGGCCAGCCCCTCGGCATCAGCGTCATGATCGTTGGCGTCCTGGATGGAATCCCCCAGATTGACGACGGCATCGGGCTTGTATTCATTGTTGACTTTGGCGATCAACTGCTCCAGCATCGCCGGCGCGTATTGGGTCAGCTTCTTGGATTTTCCAAAGATCGCCGTCGCCCGATCGCCTCCGTAATAATGCAGATCCGAAAAGATAATCAGTTTCATT
>JAZNVY010000074.1:0-23530 GCA_045593105.1 Eubacteriales bacterium | reverse complement strand
TCCGACTTTAGGGCGAATTTTTCGCCCTATGGCTCGCTTTGAAATTTCCAAACATTTTTTCCTATCCCCTAAAAAAGGGGCTGTAAAAAAACATTCGTTTTTTTACAGCCCCTTTTTTCAATTAAAATTTCTTCTCGGAATAAAACAACCGAAGGGTAAGATCGGTCAATTGCTCCTCATCGGCATGAAATTCCATATATCCATTTGCCTGGATATTCTCGCCTTTCGGAGTGACGATCTCCTGCATCTCATAGTCTGCATAGCGGCTGAGCATGGAGCTCAGGCTATTCAACGAGGCGTCCGTCACGATATAATCCTCGATCTTTGTATAGGTATCCGTCACAAACGATTCACCGGAATCCAGCTTCGTTCGCAAGGCGTCCATGAAGCCGTTCATATAGGATTTCTGCCGCTCCATACGGGAGACATTCATCTCCGCGCCCACGTTTTTACGGTTTTGCACGAATTTAAATGCCTGCTCGCCGTTCAGGGTCACCTCTCCCATGGGGATGGTGGGGTCTACTGCGGAGAAATCCTCCGTAACATTTACCTTCACACCGCCTACAGCATCGGTCAGCAAGGCCACCGTGTCCATATTCATGGACATATAATAGTCAATTTCGATCCCATGCAAAAATTCGGAAACGGTCTTTTTGACGTTCTCACAGCTATCTTTCAAGCCGGTTCCGTAGGTATGAGCCAAGGCCAACTGCGCCGTCGCCGTTCCGGCAGGACTGCCGCCAAGACCCAGAACCGGCATTTCTAAAATGGTATCCCGGTTCAACATCAAAACGTTACAGGTTTCACTGGTTTCGTCGAAGATCGCCAGCGCCACCATATCCGCCGCGCCCATATTATTATAGGAAAGGCTTTCTTGCACCACACCGCTGCGGTCAATGCCCATCAGCATAAAGACCGTAAGATCCTGGCGCGGAAAATACTCTACGCCGTCTTTCACGATCGTTTTTGATGCAGACGTACCGGCTTCCGTTCTCTCCGGGCTGATAAATTTATCTGCGACCCGAATGCCGCTATAGACAAAGACCAGCGCCAGTACAAGGATGAGGAAAATGACGATCGCACGAAAAATATTTTGGTGTTTACTCATATCGCACACCCTTTATCCCTTAATTATTATTTATCCGTTTTTTTGCGATGAACAAAAACCAGCAACGCCACGATCGCAATGGCAGAAACCGCCATCAAGCTGATCCAAAGTGCCAGCTCTGCGCCGGAATGGTCACCGGTATCCGGGCTTTCGCCCGTCGTCTTACCCAAAAATGCAACAACGCCGAGATCCTCGAGGGTTGCGGTCACCGTACCGTCCCCGTTATTGACGACGGGGAGCTTTTTCCATGCGCCGTTCACATAGGTTACGGCCTGGATCTTTTCGTCTTTACCGATCTTAAGATCAAACTTCAGATCCAGAGTATTTCCCTCAACGGGGAGGTATTTCAAAAGATCCGGACACTCGGAAGAGACCGCGAACATATCTCTTACGGCCAGGCCTTTATCCACAAGCCCCTCCAATACTTTGGTGCCGTTCTTTTTGATATCCTCATAGGAAGAGATCAAGGCGTTTCTTACCTCTTCCTTAATGCCGCTCTCTTTATCATAGGCATCCGCCACCGGAGTCACGACGATGCAATCGTGCTCTTCAATAGAAAGCACCTTTCCATCGGCATCTACGATCTTACCGATAATCTCCTTGCCATCCTCCATATAAGGAACTACGTCGGGAGCGGTCTTTACCTCAATACTGGGAACAAAGCCCAGAGCAAAGGCATTGATGGACATTGCTCCTAACATCATCAAGGCAACCACTACAGATAAAATTCTTTTCATTGTTACCATCCTCCTAAAATTATATCACAGATCTTCCTGCTTTCAGCAGGCAAGATCCTTATTTACTGATTTCTTCGTGCTCTTTTTTCACTTTCTGCGCGACGTTTTTATAGCTGGGATTATAGCTGGACGCATACCGATAGCCGTACCGTCTTCTATAATATTTCTTATAATACTTCTTGCCGTAGCCTTCGTCGTGCTCTGCCACGCAGTTCAGCAATACGCCCAGAACCTTAGACTCAATGAATTCAAACTGATTTACGGTACTGGTCAATGCGCGGGTATTACAGTAATCCTGGCGCACCACCAGCAAGGTGCCGTCGGCCAATTTAGCAGCCACCAGCGCGTCGCTGACCTCGCCCACCGGGGGCAGATCCAAGATAATATAATCAAACTCCTCACGCATCCGCTCAATGGCTCTTGCCATCTTTGCAGAGCTCAGCAGCTCAATGGGGTTCGGCGGATTATGACCGGATGCGATGACGGTGAAGCCGCCTTCATCGTCTACTACGCACTGCTGCATTACTTCTTCTCTGCTCTTCTGGCCGGTCAGATATTCGGAAAGGCCGGGAGCCTTTTGGATCGGCAGCTTAGCATTCAAAGAGGGACGGCGCATATCGCAGTCGATCAACAAGATCTTCTTATCCAACTGGGACAGCGAATAGGCCAGGTTGATGGAAGACAAGCTCTTACCCTCGCCCACCATGGCGCTGGAAACGCCGATGACCGGGCAAGAGACCTCTTCGTCAATGAAGGAGAACTGCAGCTTTGTCCGCAACAGTTTATAAGCCTCAGTCGCAGAGAAACTGATTCCCTTGCCAATGATCGGCTTTTTATCTGCCGCCACAGAAGGCTTCTTGGCGTGCTTGCCGGAGGATTTCTTTTTCCGACCGTAGCCGTAGTAATAATACCCTTCTTTTATGGGGTTCTCCATATCGGGGATCGCCGCCAGGATCGGATGATTGGTGCATTGCTCCACGTCCTCTTCCGTCCGGATCGTAACGTCATAAAGCGCCCGTACTACGACCAAGCAGACGGAAATTGCAAGACCCAGCAAAAAGCCCATCATCACGTTCCGGGGATAGCCGGGGGAGCTGGGGCTTGCCGCCGCCACTGCATAGTCCACGATCTTCGCAGAGGTGCCCTCCACGATATCGGTGATCTGGTTCGGCAGAATATAGGCGATCGCATTGGCGATCCGCTCTGCCTCCGCAGGATCGGGGCTGGTGACAACGACCTGGAACACCTCGGTCGCATTCACGGCGGAGGCCGAGATCATACCCCGTAACTCACCGTAAGAATAATCTAAATTAGCATAGTCAATGACATCGTTTAAGCAGGTTCTGGATTTCAAGATAACCGCATAGGTCTCGACCAGGCTCTTGGATGCCGTAATATCACTGCTGGTGATACTCAAAGACGTCTCACCCATAGAGATGGCGCTATTATTTACATAGAACATCGCGGACGACTGATACATCGGCGTGATCAGATAATACGTCCCTGCCAAAAAGACCGCCGCACCCAGAATTGCAGAAAGACAAATGATCCAGAACTTTTTCCAAACTGCTTTCCAAAGGCGTTTCAGATCGATTTCCACTGTTTCATTTTTCTTGTTCATTCTCTCGTTCATAGCTTACCTCTAATTTCTAAAATCTAAAGATTTTATCATGTTATTATAACACGTTTTTTGAGTGTCGTCAACTTTTTTTCGTTTTATCCGGTTTCTTTTTGATCTTTCGAATCAGCAACACCAGCCCGAAGCCGATCAGCGCACCGGCGAAATCGATCATCACGTCCAAAACCATACTGGTACGCCCGGTAAAGCTTTGAATAAACTCATCGATGATCGCCACGCTCAAAGGATACAAAAGCCCGTAACCGTGGAACTTTTTCTTTACCGCATGACTCAGCCAGCAGATCAGCAACGCCAGAACAAAAAACTCCGCCATATGCGCCGCCTTGCGGACCACATAATTCAGTACCTCCGGATCCTTTCCGAAGATCCATTCTAAAAGCGGACGGAACCAGGCGAGGATCACGTCGCTATCCTCCTGGGACTCCAGACCGTCCTTCAAGGAATTCGAAAAGATAAACGCCGTGACGGCCGCAATCAGAGCTGACGGCAAAATTGCCTTTTTATTTTTGATCATTACCGCTCCTCAACCCTTTATTGCTTATTCATCGGGTTATTCCATTATATTCGGCTTTTACCTTTTCATAACTTTCAAGATTGCCGATATCATACCGCTTCCCGGGCATCTCCATGGCATAGACGGTAGTTTGCGCACACAGCCATGCAATATAACTGCCGGGAGCATCGGTTCCGCATCCGCTTTCAATGCCCGTTTTCACCCGTTTGGCATCCTCTTTCGTATAGTAATAAAACGGAGGACAGCACCAATGGGTGGCAGGGGTCGGCGATTTCTCAGTCATCTGAAGGATCTTATCCGCCTCATCGACGGTAACAACGCCGGTTTTGAGAAGCTTTTGATCATCCGGCTCGAAGTACCGCATGACGCAGGACGCTTTTCGCTCCTTTGCATATTGAATAAAGGTTCTCAGGCTGAAATCCAGCACGTTATCGCCGGCAATGACCAGCATATCATCATCCAGACCCAGCTGCTCGATGGCAAACTGCACGTCCCGAACCGCACCGAGACGGGTCTCATTGGAACTTGTACCATCGTCAAGCACCGTCACCTTTTGCTTTTTCGTCTTTGCCCAGTCCTCAAAATGGGGGGCATATTTATGGTTGGAGATGACCACGTATTCATCTACTTCGTTGGCTGTATCAATATCGTCGATCAGCCAATCCAGGATGGTCTTCTCTCCCACCGTCAGGAGCGGCTTCGGAAAATTCTCCGTCAGGGGATACAGCCGCGTAGCATATCCTGCAGCCAAAATCAAACACTTCATCGTTTTACTCCACTTCAATTATAGATTTATTTCGTCTGATAAAATTCATGGTACCATTCCGCAAACTTTCGAAGTCCTTCACGAAGCGAGGTGCTCGGCTTAAATCCAAAATCTCTTTCCAGAGCAGAGGTATCTGCATAGGTGATCGGTACGTCACCGGGCTGCATGGGAACGAGTTTTTTATGCGCCTCAAAATCGTAGTCCGCAGGCAGTACTTCCGCACGGATGAGCTCTTCCTGCAGGATGGTCACGAAGTTCAAAAGATTTTCAGGACTGTTATTGCCGATATTATAGACGCGGTACGGCGGAAGCGGCAAGCCGTCTTCCCCATTCTCCTTTTCGGGGGGACGCTGCATGATCCGCTTGACCCCTTCCACGATATCGTCCACATAGGTAAAGTCACGCTTACAGTTGCCGTAATTGAAGATCTCGATGGTCTCGCCCTTCAGCAACTTATTGGTAAAGCCGAAATACGCCATATCCGGACGACCAGCAGGACCGTATACCGTAAAGAAGCGCAAGCCGGTAGAGGGAATGTTATACAATTTTGAATAAGCATGCGCCATCAGCTCGTTGCTCTTTTTAGTCGCCGCATACAGGGAGACCGGATTATCCACCTTATCGTCGGTGGAGTACGGAATCTTTTTATTGGAGCCGTATACGGAGGAGGAAGAGGCGTAAACCAAATGATCCACGGGATGGTCGGTATTCATCGTCCCACGGCAGGCCTCCAGAATATTATAGAAGCCGACCAAATTGCTCTCGATATACACGTCGGGATTGGTAATGGAATAACGTACGCCCGCCTGCGCCGCCAGATTGACCACCACGTCGAATTGATGCTCGGCAAAAAGCCGATCCACCAGTGCACGGTCCGCGATACTTCCCTTGACAAAGGTCCAGGAGCAGTCCGGATGCGCGGCGGCAAGCTTTTCGATCTCCGCAAGACGGTATTCCTTGATGGAAACGTCGTAGTAATCGTTCATATTATCCAAGCCGACCACTTTGATGCCGGGGGTGGTGCGAAGAAGCTCCATCACAAGATTAGAGCCGATAAACCCGGAAGAGCCAGTAACAAGACAACATTTATTTTTCAGCATTGAAATTCATCCTTATAATTATTATTTTGCTTGATCCATCTTCAAATTCCAAAGATCGCCGAGCTCCCGATCGTATTGATCCGGGACGATGCAATCCATACCGCTGCCGTTGGTAAAGGTCATTTCTCCAAAGTAGATCACGCCGTCGATGTTATAAAAATCAACACGAACGTGGGAGAATCCTTGCGCCAAGATCTCGGCCAGCTCCTTCATCTTTTCGAAATTCTTCGGTTTCGGAATGGGATGGTCTGCGATTCCATAATGCGCCTGCGTCCAGGGCTGCAGATTCCAGTCCATATCAAATACCGTCCGGGTATGCTTACTGTAGCGCCCCAGATCCACCCAGCAAAAATGAGGCTTTCCGTCAAAGCAAAGGAACTTATAGTCCTGCAATTCACCAAGATCGGTCTCCAGATATTTTTCTGCAATGATCTTTCTCTTGATCTTGGAATAGTGCATCTCAAAATAGGTGGTATAGGCAAAGTCCATGGCCATCCAATCGTTGAAACGGGACCGCATCGCCTTGAGATCCATCGCACTCTTATCTTTTACGATCTCATTCGTGCCAGAACCGTGATTGGTCTTTAAGGCAAATTGATCGGGGAGCTGATCAAAATCGATCTCATCAAAGGAGTCCCACGCTCCCAGCAAGGGGATCAGATACTCCTCGCCGATCTTTTCCGCCACCCATTCTCTTACCGCGTATTTATCTGCAAGGATGGGCTTCAAGGGGTTCTCCCCATAGATCTTTTCCCACTGCATCTTCTCGGTATAGGCGGTCAGGTTATTCCAATCGAGCGGACGGCCGATTCTTTCAAGATAAGCCTTCTCCAGAATTTTCAGTTGCTTGGCGAGCGGCATTTTTTTCATCCGCTCGATCCGCCGGATCTTCTGCTTTCTTCTTTGATGCGCATACCACTCGTATAAGCGCGGGAATTTACTTTTTAATGCTCCAAACATGCCTGCAATCTCCTAATCCAACTTTTCAAAAATCTTTCGTTTTATGCGATGCAAGGTATCGTAGCCGCCGTATTTTTTCGAAACGTACTCAAAGCCATACTGACGGTAATCCGCCCAAAATGCGGCGCGCGCACCGGGTTTCCCCGTCGGTCTTTTGAGATTATAGTGCGACGGTGGCGTAGCGCCGGTATCCAAATAATTCAAATTCTCTTTGATCTGATCAAACAACGCCGCACCCTTTGCACCACGCACCAAAATTAAGGACACGCCTTTTTGGTCGTTGAATTCAGGCGCCACGTCGTTGAGTCCCCAATAATCCGCGATGGTAAAATCAGAGACCCGATCCGGCGTGGTATACGGGCATTGGTAACAGCTTGATCTCAACGAATAATTGGCGGCAAATATTCCGGCGTAACGCTTGGTATAGACCGTCTTATTGCCAAAGCTGAGCTTTTCAACGTGAGATTCCCAGGGATGATTTTGCTTATCCCGGAAATGATAAGCCGTCAGCTTACGCTTATATTTCTTTTCAATATAAGTAAGGTAATCCGCCCAGAAACCGGGGCTGGGAACGCCGTGGCAGATGAAGTCACACAAATATAAATTCTCGTATTCCTTACCCAACCAGCGATAAGCGGCTTCGATCTGGCAGGGGGTACCGGTAAAGAGGACCGGCTTTCCGCTGACGACGTCCGCTTTCAGCTGTTCCCAGATGCCGGTCGTATCGCTCTGGACATACTTGGAACCACACATTTCGTTGCGGTCTTCCTTGGTCTCGGCTCTGCTATGCGATACCCGGAAGCCCTCCTCCAAGATGGTGCCGTAAACAACACCGCCCTGTTCGAGGATCCGATCGCTAAGCGCTACAAACACACCGCCGGAACGGCTGCGCATCCGCGCTCCATCGTCCTTAAGCTTCACCGCATACTGCCCGATAACCGTCCCCTTTTCCTGGGACTCCGGACTTTGCAGATGGCAATGCTTGACGCACTTGCCGCACTCGATGCACTTGCCGGGATCGATGACGGGCGTTTGAAAGCCTTCGTCGTCCAAGGTATATTGAATTGCATCCGTCGGGCAAACGGCGGCGCAAACGCCGCAACCCGTACACCATTCTTTTTGATCTACGATGATATGCTTCAATTGGTTCACCGTTCTTTTTCCCTTCTCGATCACCGGTGCACTTTCCGGTTTCTTCTCCGGAGTTCTTCCGAGCACCGCCTTCACACGGCCTAAAAGCCCCTTAAAAGCCTCTTTATCAAACAGCACGGCATTGATCAGAATGATCACCAGCGCGATCACGCCGACCACGCAAGCCAAAACTGCCCACTCAAAGTAGTTGGTCACGTTCCAGGTCACCAGACCGCCCAGCAAAACGATGATCGCGAAGCATACCGTCATGGAAGCCCAGCGCTTCAGCGAGTTGGTAATGGGGAGCTTGGTCACCCGTTTCGGAATGAAGAACAACAGGTCAATATCCCGATATACATTGGAAACGATAGCGGCAAGCAGGATACCCTCAATGCCCCAAAGATAACCGAAAATACAACCCAAAACAACCATCAAGCCACCCTGAATCGTCGCCTGCACTCTGGACTCTTTATATAAGCCGGCCGCAAACAACACCATCGATTGGGGGGATTTCAAGTTAAAAAGAAACGCATTGACGACGATCAAAAAGCCGATCGCGGGAATATAATAATCCGCATCGGTAATTCCTGCCGTATAGATCTTGATGAACGGCATGATGGTTACCATTGCCACCGCATAAGCCACCGTCATCACGCTTAAATATCCCAGCTCGAACTGCTGATAGGTTTTTTTCAAGGTCTCCGACTCACCCTTAGCAATGACGTCGCCAAAGCCGGCAGACAGGCCGCTGGAAAAGATACTCATAATACCGTGAAGGCCGGTAATGACCATATTATAGATACTGAATACACTGACCAGCAAAAGATCCTTGACCACGACCGTAAGGATCACCACCGGAGCGCCGGTATGGATGGCACTCAAGACCTGCTGATACATAGCGGCCCATCTTTTATCCAAGGATTCTTTATTCGGTGCCGCCTTATAGTCGATCTGCGGATAATTTTTCCGCACGTAAAGCATCAGGATCAGGCTTCTTACAAAGATAGAGACCAGCGCCACCGCGCGCAAAACGACAATGCTGACGTGAAACCGCGCAAGGACAAAAATGATGGCCGTATTAAGAACCACATGGACAATGGAAGCCAGCGAAATAATATAGGTCTTCTGATCTGCCGACAGCAATGCGCGATATTTTGCCATGGTGAAAAACTCCAGCGCGCTATTGGCGCCGAGAATGAACACCAGCAAAGCCATATCGAAATTAGATAAAACCTGGCTCTCGACGATAAACGGATAGCCGATGGCCAGCGCCGTGATCAGTCCGAGAAAAATATAGCCGGTCTTTAAATAGAAGTTTTTCGCCGCCACCACGACGGAACTGATCTCACTGTAATCCTTTTTGGCAAGCGGTTTATATAAAGCAAATACCGTCGCGCTGGAGAGACCGGCCTCCACCAGATTAAAATACGTAATAAACTGGGTAATGGAAGAAACAAGACCGTTGATCTCCGAAGAATAGAAGGTGAGCATGACCTTCGGCGTAATAAAACCGGCCAAGAATAAAGCCAGCTGATATAACGCCGTCGTCAGGGTGCTATATGCAAATTTTTTTGTTCTGGACAGTTCCACAGACATCAATTTACCCCCGAAATCTCGTTTAAGATCTCTGCCCCTCTCGCTCTCATCGCTTCCAGTTTTTTATCATGCTGCTCCGAATACACCGCGCCATTGCAGTACGGCTCGATATCCGTACAGTCGGGCGTGATGATCCGATCCGACAATTCAAAGTTTTCCAATAGTTCCGTCACACGGCTACTGGTATTTTTATAAAGCGTAACGACGAACGGTTTCTTATTAATTAAGGAAAAGACCGTCCCATGGAAAGAGGAAGTGATCACATAAGACGCATGTTCAAATAAGCCCAGGAACTCCCGGGGGCCTGCATCTCTGATCTTAATATCACCGATACCGGCACTGGCCTCAGCTGTCATGAGGTTGACGACCTTCAAGCCATACTTACGCTTAAACTGCTCTACGACCTTCTCAATTCCGGATGGATAAGAGACAAAATAGCATAAGATATACGGTTCCTCAATCTCCGGTTTTACTGCAACGGGATGCCAATCTTCTTTAGAATGCAGCAGAGTAGGATCGGGCGCGATCTTCGCCTCAATCCCCATCTCATTCAAAATGGATACTGCTTTTTTCTCGCGGACGCTGATATAATCAAACCGCTGCACACGCTCTTTAAACTCCGGCGAATACTGCTCCGGAATTTTTGCCAAGCCAATACTGGCGGCATAAGCGGCTCTTTTAGAATCCGGATATCGATCCGCAAACATACAATAGAAAGAACGATCAAACGCGAGCGGAGGATTCCATACCTGATCACTTCCGGTGATATAAATATCACATTTCGGAGGATTCGCCTCGATCTCATCGTCGGTATTATACCCGCCCAAAAAATCGTAAAAATCATTCCGGAACTCATAAAATCTCTCGGTACTCTTCTTATACTCCTTAAAATGGAGCATGAATTTGAGATTGGCGAGCGTTCCGCCTAAGGACCAAGAATACTTACACAACGCATAAGATTTTCTGGAAAACTCCGGGGTATATTTAATTATATGAGCCTCATGCCCCATATCGCAAAGCTTCTTTTTCAATGCGTACGCCTGCAATACGGCACCATAGTTTTTACCGATCTTCGTTACGATCCCGATTTTCATATTGAATTTCACTTTCTTCTTTTTTCAGGATTTGCGAATACGCCAAGAACAAGCCAAACATGATATAGAATATCGGCTCCGCATATCCGGTCTGATTAATAATTGCAAGAGAAAAGTAAGAAACAAGCCCTGCAAGAACACAGGCGTACTGATTTCTGGACAGCACCTCGCTGATCCGATAGGAAAGAAAAGCATTTTTGATCAAAGCAAAATAAGCCAATGCCGCAAAAACACCAAAACGGACAAAAAAGTTGATCGGTGCACTATGAGGCATATAATATAAACCCCACGCCTCTACATCATAATAGTAATTATAAATATTGCCGTAGGGCGCGCCAACCAGCCAAGTCTCCTTATAATGCGACATATACGCCTTCCACAGAGAAACACGAACGTTATTGGTGCCCGAAGTGGAGTCGCTCATCCGGCCAATGAGAGTCCCCACCACATCTTTCTCAGCCAAAACCAAAACTAAAACGGCAATAAGGACCAGCACAACCTTTGTGAAGAGCTTCGTATCTTTTCTTGCGACAAGGAAATAAGTGCAGCCAGATACTGCCAGCATCATAATTAGGGTTCTGGATAAGCCTGCCACACCCAGGAATGCAAAAAGAACCACTGCGGTAACCATAAACCGCTTTTGCATTTTGGTCATATCCTTTGCTAAAGCAAGTCCCAACCAGGCAATGCTGCCAAAGCCCATAACGCCGATATTCCAAAGACCGCCGGCAAAGAGTATATCGGTTCCCTCTATTGCAGCCTGACGAATTCCCAATTGTTCCGGATGCGTAATCACCACCAAAAAAGCAGGGAGAAACAGCATAAATGCGCTGTATAGCACACATTTTTTGATAGTTTCTTTTTCGGTAGCAAAGACGGAGAGTGTCAAAATGACCGCCATATTGCCAAACCAGGTATTGATCTGAGAAAAATAATATCCCGTTGCATCAATCGTGCCGGCAGCCAACGGCATAAAATGCCCCCGGCTCACGATCGATAAATCACCGGTTTGGAATATGGCAAACACAATATTGATCACCACAAACAGCGGAATAATCAAGGCGGGACGCAACAATTTAAAACGGTTCCATTTCGAAAAGACATACATTGCCAACGGAACATAGCTTACCAGCAGCAATAACGTAACCAGGTTATACATCAACGTAAAAACGCTTGCCAATGAAGGAACCAGGTATGAAAAATAGTGGTGGATCGTTTTGTATACCACACAGCCGCAATAAAACGGTAGCATCTTTTCGATGCTATATTTATTAATTACCAATCGATTCATAGATCAAGAACAATTCCTTTATGCTTTCAGCAAATGATATAGTTTACTCTTTTCTACCCAAACCTTGAAACGAAGCAAGCGATACAGCCGATCCAGCTTATTACCTGCAATCAACGGAAACACTATTCTCTGGTATCTTCCGATAGATTGAGGGATCTCCAACTCACCCACCTTAGATTTGGCAATCGCGTTTTTGATCCATTCCATACGCTCCGCTTTTTTACTGAAATTCATTTTAGGAGAGAAGGAAAGCTCCAGCGCTCTGATCACGTTGCACACGAACTCTTTGGCGATCATATCGTGGGTCAGCTTATCGTCCTTATTCCAGGTCAGAATAGTTTCTTTTCTGGTTTCATATAAGCCAATCACGGCATCAATATAATCTACCGGATACTTTTGCCATACTTTTTGCAGGTCATTCACATAGTAAATATACAAAACATCCTCGATAAAATGCACATTCTTAGCATGGCACATATACCGGGCAATGAAGCCCTCGTCCTGATGACGGCGCAGAGGAGGATACTCCAGATGATGCTCCCGAATTACCTCAAGATCAAAAAACTTATTCCAAGGAGCGCCTTGAATTCCAAGCTCCGTATTATAGACCATATAGGGGGCGTAAGCTGCACGGATCTTATCTCCGTCCTGCACCGATTCAGGATAACGCTGGACGGCAACCTCTTTGCCGAATTGATTGACATTCTTAAAACCAAACACCACCAGATCATAGGGGCCTTCCTGAATGGCTTTTACAAGGATCTCAATGGCTTTCGGCTCCAGATAATCATCTGCATCCGGGAAATAAATATATCTGCCGGTGGCATTCTCTATTCCGTGATTTCTCGCCGGACCGGAGCCACGGTTTTCCGTATGTAACGCCGTAACGCGCGGATCCTTTTTTTGCAAATTCAAGCAATGCTCGTAGCTATCATCTTTCGATCCGTCGTCCACCAGAATGATCTCAATATTCTGATAGGTCTGATCGATCAGGGATTGAACGCAAGTCTCAATTTTATCACCCATATTATAGATGGGAACTACGATACTGACTTTTTCCATAGTTGTTTCCTTTCAGCTTTTGTTCTTGGCTTGGATACAAGATTTCATCTCAAAGCTTTACGTAATTTACTGCATAGTACAATTGGAGAAGTAATTCCATTTTTTAAGAACGGAAGTAATACGCTCGCTTTTTTTACAAGACTCTTTTTATCGATAGGATACATCGCATCATGCATCTCTCGATATTCATTCATTCGAGAGGCGATTTTTTGCTTCCGCTCCTTGCCCTGATACATCTGGGTCATGCGGTCGATGGAGACGATCGTTGCAGCAACGTTAAAAGCATTTAAGGTATTGGCGAACTTTTGATAACGAATGGGATCTTCGGCCAAATACTCCTTCAGCACTTTAACCGTGCCTCCCCATGGATCATCCATGGTCAATTTAGATTGGCTTCCTTCATGATTGACGTACATATAGACCGGTTTTTCATCTATAAAATCAATTCTTTCCGCCACTTCAAAAAGTCTGAAGCTAAACAAAGCCTCCTCACCGATCTTCAATGCGGTATATTCAATATTGTGTTCTTTTATCAAGTTCAACCGAGCTGCTTTTCGGACTCCGCCCCACAAAGCTTTTCCCGTCATCATCGCACGTTGAAAAGATTCTTTGTCATGGTGTTTATATTGCGACATCAACTCTTCAGCGATTATTTTTCCGGCAGGATCAACCTGAAGAATATCAATAAAAACAACATCTGCATTTTCTGCTTTTTCTTGCAACAGTTGAAAATAGTCCGGATCAATATAGTCATCCGAATCCAAAAAGACTGCATAATCGCCGGTTGCACTTTTTAGCCCTGTATTTCTCGCCTTCCCAGGGCCTCCGTTTTCCTGCCTGATTCCAATAATTCGATGATCTTTTTTCTCATACTCACAAATAATATTCCAACTACTATCTCTCGAACCATCGTCAATCAAAACCAGTTCCCAATCGGCGTACGTTTGTGCCATCACGCTTTCAACACATTTAGGTAAACATTTTTCTGCATTATATACCGGAACAATAACCGAGATCTTCACGCCATTATTCCTCCCGTCTTATTTTCTCAAAAACTTTTTATACACCCAATGCTGAAGTCTGACCGGCATCAGGAACATTCCAAGCTGCGCGATCGCCACGATCATATAATCCCCAAAAGAGGAATAGCCCATCTTCCAAAACTTGCCGATCGTCTGGATATAGGTGACGGTGTTTTCCCAGCTTTTCCGCCTCTTGGCAAGGGCGTCGTTGGATCTGAAATACAGCAAAGATTCCTCGATATTTCCTGCGATACATCCGGATATCAGCATTCTACCAAACAGATCTATATCCTGATTTCTTCTCAAATCACCGTATCCGCCGAGGGCAAGTACTTTGGATTTTTTATACATCACCGTCGGATGATTGAACGCACTGCGGCGTTTGGAAAACTCGTAAATGTCTTTATGTTCCGTTGGAACGACGCGTCTGGCCACCACTTCATCAGGCGTGCTGTGAAACTCATCCACCGCCGTCCCCAAAAGATCCAGATTCGGATTCTCCTCGAATCTTTGCAATTGTTTTTCACACCGATCCGGCTTTGCAATGTCATCGCTGTCCATCCGGGCAACCAATTCATTTTTACAGACCGATAAGCCGAGATTCAACGCTTGTCCAAGGCCAATATTTACATCGCTTCCAACAACGTGAAAAAGTGCAGAATACTCTTCAGAATACTTGGAAATAATATCATCCAACTCTTCCGTCAACGGACCGTCCTTGACGAGGACGATCTCATCCGGTTTCACCGTCTGATCGATAATACTATCTAGTGCCGCTTTTAAAAACTCCGGTTTTTCTTTGGCATATATAGACATTAATACGCTGTATTTTTCCATCGCACCTTATACCTTTAACAATATTTTTGCTTCTTCCTGCTTTGCATCATAGGTTTCTTGATCCACTTTACCTTCCATCATCAGCCAATCGCCAAAATCCACGTCCGAGGCAGTTCCTTCACGAACCACGTCGCTTTTTTCAAGTAATTTGCCAACAGTCTTGAAAATAATCTTCATATCACCGATAAAGGTAATCCCATCATCAATATATTGCAGATCGTATTCCAGTTTCTGCTCCCAAGTGATATTGTTGCGGCCATTTACTTGTGCAAGCCCGGTCAGACCCTGCCGTACTGTATGCCGTCTGCGCTGATCCTCTGTCATAAACACCATATCCCGAACCAAAAGCGGACGCGGTCCCACGATCGACATATCGCCCTTCAAAATATTGATCAATTCCGGCAGTTCGTCCAGCGAAGTACTGCGAAGCCATTTTCCATACTTCGTCAAGCGAACTTCATCCGAAAGCAATTTTCCGTCATCGTCCCGTTCATTCGTCATAGAGCAAAACTTTATTAAGTAAAAAACCCTTTCCCCTTTTCCGGGTCTCGGCTGAACAAAAAACGGGTTCCCCTTCAGCATAATTGCCCCACAGATCATCAAAACCAACAAAAGGGGACTTAATACAATCAGTGCCACCAATGCCACCATAAAATCGAAAAGTCTTTTCAAAAAAGCAGCGTACATAACTCACCTCAAAATATTTTTTGATATTTGTAATCACAACGTTGCGCTATTCTTCAGTCATCTTAGTATACTCAATAAACAAAGACCACATATAAAAGAAGCTCTCAAGAATTCCTTTTTCAAAAAATCTACATCTACTCGAAGGCATACTTTCAGTGTAGTATTTATTTAAATTTACTTATTTAATTATAACATCACCTATATAAAAAAGCAATGGTTTTAATGAAATTCAAGTCTTTCGTAAAACCATCCAAAAATATCCTTAGAATACGACAAAATCCGCGTTAAACAATTGAAAAACAGGGTGAAAAGCATAAATAATCCTCATTTTCGACATTCTTTTCAACGCTTTTGCAGGGTTTAGGGAGAGAGGAAACTCTGCGCTCATGATTTTGCCGACCGCTCCGGGTTCTACTCGGCTCATTTGCATTTACCATAAATTCGCCTAATCAACGCACCTCGCTTATTCATGTCTGCGAGGTCGAAGCTTTAATAAACACCCCTTTTCAACATTGGAATTTCCATCGCAAGCCGTTGTTTGCTCGGTAAATTCCGTGTTGCGGCAGCCGCTAACCTGCTCCCTTCTTCCGCCACCGGCGGCGGGCGCAGTCGCGGCCCCCCACACCCAAAGCGTGTCGTGGAAAGATTCTTGCGGCACCTAAAACAAAAACTGCCTGGGCTGATGCCGAGGGGGTTTTTGTGGCAGGGGCAGTAGGAATCGAACCCACGACACGCGGTTTTGGAGACCGCTGCTCTACCAGCTGAGCTATACCCCTAAATTAAATTGCTAATCTATTATAAGCGCTAAAAAAAAGATTGTAAAGAGATATTCTTCAAAAAACAAAAAAATGCTGTTGGGGATGAGCAACAGCATTTTTTTGTTTTTTTCTTTATACGCCCAGCAAGGCGGCGCCGATAATCCCGGCATCGTTGCCCAATTTGGCGATCCGGATCTCCGTCCGGACTTTATTATAGCGTGCGTACATCTCTCGTTCGGCGTGCTCCTTCAGCGGCTTGAGGAGATAGTCCCCCTCCTTGGAAATACCGCCGCCGATACAGATGACCTCCGGCTGCAGGATATTAATAATATCCACCAGACCGGTCGCCACCGAATGCAGGTATTCATTCACGACCTTCTGCGCTTCCTCGTCGCCCTTACGCATGGCGTCGAAAGAGGTCAATCCATTGACGTTTTCCAAAGAACCGGCAAGCTTCCACATCAAGGAATCGGGATTCTTCTCCATATGCTCCCGAGTGGTCTTGATCAGGCCGGTGACGGAGGCGTAGGCCTCCCAGCAACCCTTTCTGCCGCAAGTACAGGGTCTACCGCCCTCTTTAATGACGATATGCCCCATCTCGGCGCCAGCGTGGTTAAAGCCGCTATAAAGCTTACTGATAATGACCATACCGCCGCCCACGCCGGTTCCCAGCGTAATGGTAACGCTATCGCGTACGCCGGCAGCGGCGCCGCACTTTGCTTCTGCCCAGGCCGCCACGTTGGCGTCGTTTTCAATATAGATGGGCAGACCAGGGAAATATTTACCCAACATCTCTGCCATCGGCAGATCGTAGAAATCCAGATTATTGGCGTAGATCACCACCCCGTTTTCCGGATCGATGGAGCCGGGAGAACCGATGCCGATGCTCTTTACGTCCTTTACCGTAATTCCGGCGCCCGTAATGGCCTTATTTGCCACCTCTGCCATACGCTTAATAATGGTTTCCGCTCCGCTTTTTGCTTCGGTGGGGATGCTGGTCTTATAGACCAACTTCATTTCCTCGTTCACAATACCGGCCGCTATATTCGTGCCGCCCAGATCAATTCCCAAATAATACACTTTAAACCTCCATGCTTCCCATAATCAACTTATTAATTTCTTCCGCCGCGTTATAACCAAGCCGTTTCTGACGGTTATTCATCGCCGCGACCTCAATAATGACTGCCAAGTTCCGGCCGGGCTTGACCGGAATGGTCAGAATGGGCACGTCAACACCCAGAATATTATTATATTCGGTATCCAACCCCAGGCGGTCGTATACCTTATTCTGATCCCAGTTCTCCAAATGGATCTCCATATCGATCATAGCGTCCTCTTTGACGGCACCCATACCGAAGATCTTTTGCACATTGATGATCCCAATACCGCGAAGTTCGATAAAGTACTGAATATTCGAAGGAGAGGTACCCTTCAGCGTCGTCGAGGTGATCCGCTTGATGACCACCGCATCGTCGGCGATCAGACGGTGGCCGCGCTTTACCAGCTCAATAGCCGTCTCACTCTTACCGACGCCGCTCTCACCGGTCAGCAGAATACCCTCGCCATAGACTTCGACCAATACACCGTGGGTAGTGATCTGAGGACCCAGACGCTCATTCAAGAAAAAGATGGTACCGCTGACAAACTGCGCCGTATGGGTTTCGGTCTTGAGAATGGGAACCCGATACTTTTCTGCGATCTCGATCAGCTCCGGATAGCCGGCCAAACCCCGGGTGATGACCAGCGCCGGGAACCGGAATTCAAACAACCGCTCAAAGATCCGTCTCCGCCGCTCCTCGTCGAAATGATCCAGGTAGGTATGCTCTACCTTGCCCAGCACCTGGATCCGGCTTTCATCGAAGTAATCGAAAAAGCCAACCAGCTGCAAAGCAGGTCGGTTAATATCGGTGGAGGTGATCTCCGTATCCAATCCACCCACCGGCATATAAATCGCTTCCAGACCCATCCGCTTCATAAACTCCGCAAGGGTCAATTTTTGCTCTTGGGACATATTACGCTCCCCCTTCATCGACTGATATGTTTACATTATACCAAACAACGGGAGAGTATTCAAATAAAATGTTTGTTTTTTTATAAAAAAAAGACTTGCTTTTCGGAAAAAACTGTGTTAGAATGTTTGTTGCTTAAATATGAAGAAGGAGGTGTTCATCATGGCAAAATGTGAAGTATGCGGCAAGGGCGTTACCTTTGGTATCAAGGTGTCCCATTCTCATCGTCGCAGCAACAAGGCGTTCAAGCCCAATGTAAAGCGTATCAAGGCGGTTGTAGACGGCACTCCCAAGCGTGTGTATGTTTGCTCCAGATGTCTCCGCTCCGGCAAGGTAGAGAGAGCTGTTTGATTTTAGCGCTTCGGCGGATCTCGCAAGAGATCCGCTTTTTTGCTACCCATTTATTATAGAAGGAGAACGATTTCTATGATGCTACGAACCAAGATCCTGCTTTTCTGTAACCGTTTTTTCAAAGCGCCGGTTCATCCTTTCAATCTACAAAACGAAGGCGTCATGACCTACGCCCAATGGCAATACGAAAAGGGCGAGGACACTATTGCGCTTTATCTCAAAAACTATACCACCGACGAAATGTTCAAAGATAAGACCGTCGTAGATATCGGTTGCGGAGCAGCCGGAAAGTCCCTTTACTATGCCTCCTGCGGTGCCAAGGAAGTCATCGGCGTAGACATTTTGGAAAAATACCGTGAGGAAGCGGAAGGACTGGCGGAAAGCCTCAACCTGCAGGACAAGTTCCGCTTTATCGCCGCCGACGCCACCAAGCTCCCCTTTGAGGAGAGCAGCATCGACACCATCATCATGAACGACTCCATGGAGCACGTGGACGATCCCGAGGCGATCCTCACCGAGGCCATGCGCGTCCTGAAGGAGGGCGGTCGGCTTTATATCAACTTTCCACCGTACAACCACCCCTTTGGCGCCCATCTCAAGGACGCGATCTTTATTCCTTGGGTGCATCTTTTCTTTAGCGAAAAGGTTCAGATCGAAGCCTATAAGCATCTGGTTCGCGACCTACCCGACGGTGAAGACCGTATTCAATTCCGTATCTCCGCCCGAGAGGACGGCACCGAATATTTCTCTTATCTCAATCATATGTCCTGCCGCAGGTTCAATCGGATCATCAAAAAGTTGAACCTAAAGCCGGCATACTACCATCACGAAGAGCTTCGCCCCTGCTTTAAAGCAGTCCGCAATTTGCCCATCTGCCGGGAAATGTTCTTAAAAATGGTGGTTTGTGTTCTTGAAAAATAATAAAAAAGATCATGCCTCTTTCCCTGCACGATCTTTTTTATTCTGTCTTTTCGGTTGTTTCAACAGTTGGTTCATCTTCTACTGTTGGCGTTTCCGGTTTAGTCGAAGTATCCGGTTTAGTTGAAGTATCCGGTTTGGTTGAAGTATCCGGTTTGGTCGGAGTATCCGGTTTGGTCGGGGTGTCCGGTGTAGTCGGGGTATCCGGTTTGGTCGGGGTGTCCGGTGTAGTCGGGGTATCCGGTGTAGTCGGAGTATCCGGTGTAGTCGGGGTATCCGGCGTTTCCGGCGTTTCCGGTTCTACCACTGCATCAGGATCCACACCCGGGATCCCACAAAAGTCGCAAGCTGCGTGCGGCAAGCTGGAAGCATAAAACTGCCCCGTGACCTTTTCTAAGCATTTCTCCGTCGGCACCTTACCGGTCTTGGCGCACACCTCAGCCGTAGTCAGTCCGGTCGGTCGGTCAAAGGCTTTTGCAGGCAGGCCGGCATGCACCTGGCTCATCACCTTTTTCCAAGCCACTGCCGCCGGGTTCAATCCGCCGTACTCAATGGTAGCAGGCTTATCATAGCCCACCCACACGCCGGCGGAATAATACTTCGTATAACCCACGTACCAACGATCCTTATCATCGCTGGTGGTACCGGTCTTGGCACACATCACCTGTCCGCCGATCTTACCGCTGGTACCGGTTCCGTAGGTAGCGGCATGATTCAACATCTGATTGATCATCGCAGCGGTATTCTTTTGCATCGCCGTATGGGATTCTACCCGATTCTCCAAAAGAACACGCCCATTTTGATCCAAAATCTTGGTAAAGGTATAGGGTTTGGTGTAGGTTCCGTCATTGGCGAAGGCAGAGTAAGCGGCGGTGATCTCCTGCACGCTGATACCGGTGGTCAGACCGCCCAACGCCATACCCTGGTCGTTTTCGTCGTTTCCGGACCCGGCCACCAAGGTGGTGACCCCCAGATTGTTCTTTAAGAAATTAAAGGCCTTATTGGCGCCCACTGCATTCAACACACGTACGGCAATGGTATTCTTAGAAAGATCCAGACCCTTCTGCACCGACATCATTTTCTCGGTCCAGCCGTCATAGTTCTTCGGCCAGGGATTGCCCTTGGAGTCCTTACGGATGCCTTCGTCCATCAGCAACATACCCGGCGCCACGCGGACGTTTTCGATCTTCGTCGCAAATTCGATCGCCGGGGCAAAGGTGCCAATGGGCTTCATACAGGAGCCGGGCTGGCGGTAGGACTGGGTGGAACGGTTGAGCCCGCGCGCCACCGTCTTCTTCCCTACGCCGCCGGACATTCCCACCACTGCACCGGTGGTATTATCAATGATCGTGATGGCACTCTGCAGGCTTTGGCCCTTTGCCGTCACCTTGGGAAAATTAGAGGGATCCTCAAAGATCTTATCCACGGCATTCTGCACGTCCAGATCCATGGTGGAATAGATCTGAATACCGCCGGAATAGACAAGGGAGCGCGCGTATGCTTCGCTATAGCCCTTCTCGTTTACCAGAGCATTAATGACGTCCTTTACGACCTGGTCAACAAAATAACTATTGACCTCGGTGCCGGACTCATTTTTATTGGATTCACCCACATGAAGCTCCAGCTTCTCCGCCTTTGCGCCCTCTGCCTCTTCTGCGGTGATATAACCCAGCTCCAGCATCTTATCAATAACAAAGCCGGCACGCCGGGTGTTGTTCTCAGGATTTTGGATAGGGTCGTAGTAGGTGGGCAGATTGGTGATGGAGGCAATGCTGGCACATTCAAACAACGTCAGCTGATCCAGCGTCTTATTGAAATAAACCTCTGCCGCTGTCTGCACGCCATAGCAGCCCTGCGAAAGATAGATGGTATTAAGATAAACCTCTAAAATCTGGTCTTTTTTATACTCACGCTCCACGTACCAGGCGCGGCGGATCTCCTGGATCTTACGGGAAACCGTCTGCTGATCCTCGCCGGTAATATTCTTGATCACCTGCTGGGTGATGGTGGAACCACCAAAAGTCTTATCCCCCATGGTGATAAAGTTCAAAACCGCACGACCGGTACGAAGCAGATCCACACCGCTATGCTTATAAAAACGCTCGTCCTCGATGGAGACGAAAGCGTGCTGGAGATTTTTAGGGATCGAATCAATATCCGCCCAGATACGGTTTTCGCTGGCATGAAGAGTCTCTGCCTCTACGTAAGCGCCATCCTTGGCGCCATAGACCACCGACGTATAATTCAAAGCGCTATCAACGGCGGAAAGATCAAATTCATCGTCCAAATAGATAAAGGCATACCAGGCAAAGACCAGTACGACGAAAAAGCAGGTCAGAATACCGGTCAGGCAGACCGCCCAAATGGATTTACGCGCCCAGACAGGCAGACGTTTCTTTTCCTTTTTTTCCGTCTCCTCCCCGGCATTCTTAGATCCCGGCAGTACTGCGCGTAATTTGGTCTTGATTTGGTTCCATAATTCTTTTATTTTCTTCAAAGAGAGCCATCTCCTTTTTTCGATGATCTGCAAAAAAGTTCCTTATAATGAATAAACGATATATTCCGGCATTTTTGCCCAAGTATATACATATTTAGTATACCAAATAATATGACGATTTGCAAGCATAATCCGCCTTTTTAAGATCTTCGGCTTCTACGCCGGCAATAGCGGCTCCACCCCTCCTCGGTCAGCTCGCAGGCATAGGCGGAAAAGCTTTTATGCCGGATCATACGCGCGCTCAATCCAAAAGACAGCACCGCCAGGATGCAATAAGCCCCATAGCGCAGATAGAAGAGCATTGTACCGAAGAGCCTCCCTTTGATCGCATTACGTCCCACGCGAAGGGCTTGAAAAATGCCGGCGTCCGGATAAAGAAGCAACACGTACTTACATAAGATATAGCGAAGATAGATCACCAGCATTCCAAAAAGAACGCCGCACCAAAGAAGAATAGAGAGACCGATCAGCCAAGGAGAGCGGAGCATGAATTCCGCCGCTAAGCGAAACGGATTTGTCTGCACAGAAAAGATATCCTCTCCGTTGACTACTAAAAACGAAAAAAAGAGCACCACTTCCAAAAGTGCCGCCAGTAATAAAAGGAGCAGACGCTCCAGATAAGTCAACGCCTTTTTAAAAATAGAAACCGCCGTCGCCTTGGTCAGTAATAACGGGCGATGAAACAAAAAGAAGATCTCCCGAAATCCACCGGTTCCTTTTATGAAATAATGAGAGATTCCATAGGAAAAAGGGGTATAAAGCAGCGATGAGAACAAAAGGATCAGCCATGCTGAAAGATAAAACCCTCCCCCCAATCGATTACGAAAGGCGGTATAAAAATCTTTATGGACGTGGAAAAGAAACGCACCGCCCAGCAAAAGCAAGACCACTAATATAAAAAGCAGCAGGATCATAATGGCGTAAAAGATCCCCCGTTGTTCAGTGTTTTCAGGCTCTTTCTTTCGCATCCAACGCCTCCGTAAGAAAAATTAAAGGGGATGTACGTTTTTCGTACATCCCCTATATTAATTATGATGATTTTAGTCTACCCACTTAAAGAGAATCGTTCCGGGCAGGAGACAGGTGTTCAGGATCTTGGTGATCGTAGGCGTATCCTTCGCACCCTCAGCAGAAGTACTCATTGCACCGTCCATAAACGCACTGAAGGTGGTTTGAGTGGAGGGATCATAGAAATCGGTGGCCTCATCCTTATGATACATTGCATGAGTAGCCAGCTTTGCATTATTATCAAAGAACTTCAAGCCCAGATAGAAGGACCGTTCACTGGCGTGAGCATCCGGGTTCTGCACCGTGATATTGGTGCTGACAGAGGAAGAACCGGTTGCATAGGTAGAACCATAGAGATAGTTTGCACAATCCGGATAGACCGCATTCACATCGGCAGCCTTCTCTGCCCAAGCGCGGACGAAGGAGAGACCAAGATTATCTTTCA
>JAZNVY010000073.1:0-1684 GCA_045593105.1 Eubacteriales bacterium | reverse complement strand
GGTGGTGTTTTTATTTGGCGCCCTGATGGAAGATTTGAACCTTTTTGCAAAGCAAAAAGGTTCGTTGAGCCGTTCCCAAAATCGCGATAGATTTTGGGAAGCGGTGTGTCTTGAACCCGAAGGTTCCGTCGCAACCGCCCGGGGCGGTCGAGGGAAACCGAGAGTGGAAAGTATCTTCTCCGTAGAGCCTCCAATCGGGTGGTGTTTTTATTTGGCGCCCTGATGGAAGATTTGAACCTTTTTGCAAAGCAAAAAGGTTCGTTGAGCCGTTCCCAAAATCGCGATAGATTTAAGACGGTTGACAAAATCTGCCGTCTTTGTTATCATTCTTGTTAATCGATGTTTTGCGAAAGAGGAGCCTTATGAAAAAATTTACCCGTTTAAAATGGGCGTGTTATACTGCTAATATGACCATGTCCATCGTGAGCAATCTCTCGCCGGTCTTATTTTTGACCTTCCGCTCTCTCTATGGAATTTCTTATTCCCTTTTGGGGTTGCTGGTTTTGATCAATTTCTGCACTCAGTTGGGGATCGACCTCATCTTTTCTTTCTTTTCCCATAAATTCAATATCCAGAAGACCGTCCGGACGATGCCGCTTTTTGCGGTGGTTGGCTTGTTGATCTATGCCGTCTGGCCGTTTGTGTTTCCCGGGCATGAATATATCGGGTTGGTTTTGGGCACCATCATCTTCTCTGCTTCTGCCGGATTGGGCGAGGTGCTGATCAGCCCGGTGATCGCCGCCATCCCGGCGAAGGATCCGGATCACGAAATGAGCAAGCTCCATTCCATCTACGCCTGGGGCGTGGTGGGGGTTATCGTTGTGTGCACCCTCTTTTTGCTGGGCATTGGTGCGGCGCATTGGCAATGGTTGGCCATTCTATTTACCGGTTTGCCCATCGTTTCCGCCTGGCTTTATGCCGGTGCGGAAATTCCGCAGATGGAGACCCCGGAGCGTACCTCCGGCGCCCTGCATCTGATGAAGAATAAGGGGCTGCTGCTCAGCCTTTTGGCCATCTTTTTGGCCGGTGCCTCGGAATGTACCATGGCGCAATGGTGCTCCGGCTATCTGGAGCAGGCGATGGGAATCCCCAAGGTTTGGGGCGATCTTTTCGGCGTGGCGCTCTTTTCCGTCATGCTGGGGTTGGGACGGACACTTTATTCTAAGATCGGGAAGAATATGAATCGGGTGCTGATCTTGGGCGCCGCCGGCGCGGCAGGCTGCTATCTGATCGCGGCAATATCGCCCTTTCCGGTGGTGGGGCTTTTGGCGTGCGCCTTGACCGGCTTTTGCGTTTCGATGCTCTGGCCGGGGAATCTGATACTCGCAACCGATCGTTTTCCGGATGGCGGTGTCTTCGTTTATGCCATGATGGCGGCAGGCGGAGACATGGGCGCCTCGGTGGGTCCTCAGCTGGTGGGGATCGTTACCGATGCGGTGATGGCAAATTCAAAAATGGCTGCCTTGGCGGCGCAGCTGCAGCTTTCTGCGGAGCAGTTCGGCATGAAGACCGGAATGCTCGTCGGAATGTTGTTCCCGTTGGTGGCAGTTCCGATTTATCTTTATAATAAGAAAAAAATGAACAATTTAAGCTTTGAAATCCAAAAAAAATTGAATAGCGATTGCAGGGTCGAGGTGGTTTCCTCCATCGACACCACCAACCGCGCCATGAAAGAAAAAGCTGA
>JAZNVY010000072.1:0-7526 GCA_045593105.1 Eubacteriales bacterium | reverse complement strand
TCATGAAAGGAGAAACAGTATGAATATCTATGAGATCAAATCCATGGGCGAGCGGATCGACGGTAATAGTTACGTAGGTCGCGGTATCGTCATCGGTAAGACCGAAAGCGGCAAGAAAGCGGCAACCGCGTATTTCATCATGGGTCGGAGCGAGAATAGCCGCAACCGTGTTTTCACCATTAAGGATGACGCTGTATTTACCGAGCCCTTTGATCCCTCTAAGGTAGAGGATCCTTCTCTCATCATCTATGCGGCGGTTCGTAATTATGAGAACAAACTGATCGTCACCAACGGCGACCAGACTGATACCATTTGGGAAGGACTCAAGAAAGGGGAGAGCTTTGCGACTGCTCTGACCACCCGTGAGTTTGAGCCGGACGCTCCCAATCTGACTCCGCGTATCAGCGGTATGATCACCTTTGGTGAAAATGACTTTACTTATGAAATGAGTATCTTGAAGAGTGCCGATGCAGAGGGTACTGCTTGTAACCGCTATCATTTTGCTTACCCTGCTTTAAATGGGTTGGGTCACTTTATTCATACCTACGTCTGCGACGGTAATCCCATCCCTACCTTCCAGGGCGAGCCGGAGCGTGTCAGCATCCCTGATGATATTGATGCTTTCACCCAGGATATTTGGGAAAACCTGGATGCGGATAATAAGATTTCTCTTTACGTTTGCTATACCGACCTGGGTACCGGCGAGACCGAGACCCGGTTGATCAATAAGAATTGCAAGTGAGGTGCGAAAAATGAAAGATTTTGAACTGAAATATGGCTGTAACCCTAATCAAAAGCCTGCAAAGATCTATATGAAGGACGGCAGCGAGCTGCCTATTAAGATCCTGGCAGGTCGCCCCGGGTATATCAACTTTTTGGATGCTTTTAACTCCTGGCAGTTGGTCAAAGAACTGAAAGAGGCGCTGGGTCTGCCTGCCGCCACCTCCTTTAAGCACGTCAGCCCCACCTCCGCCGCAGTTGGTACCAAGCTGCCGGAGAAGCTGAAGAAGGCTTGCTTTGTGGATGATATAGAGGGCTTGGACGAGTCTCCCTTGGCTTGCGCTTACGCCAGAGCACGCGGTACTGACCGGATGTGCTCCTTTGGCGATTGGGTCGCCCTTTCCGACGTCTGCGACGTGACCACCGCGAAGATGATCAAGCGTGAGATCTCCGATGGTGTCATCGCTCCCGGTTACGAGCCCGAGGCTTTGGAGATTCTCAAGACTAAGAGAAACGGCAATTATAATATTGTAGAAATTGATCCCAACTACCGCCCCGATCCCATCGAGACTAAGCAGGTCTACGGCATCACCTTTGAGCAGGGACGGAATGAGTTTGAGATCAATGAAGCCTTGCTTTCCAATCTGGTGACTGAAAATAAGGAATTGCCCGATAGCGCAAAGCGCGATTTGATCGTGGCACTTATTACCTTGAAATATACCCAGTCTAACTCCGTTTGCTATGCGGTGGACGGTCAGGCTATTGGTGTCGGCGCCGGGCAGCAGTCCAGAATTCACTGCACCCGTCTTGCCGGTACTAAAGCAGATACCTGGCAGCTTCGTCAGCACGATAAGGTGCTGAATCTGCCCTTTAAGGCAGACCTTAGCCGTCCCGACCGGGATAACGTCATTGACGGTTATATTAATAAAAATGAAGAAGACGTCTGTAAGGACGGCATCTGGCAGAAGTACTTCACCGAGCGGCCGGAGCCTCTGACCAACGAGGAGGCTACCGCTTATCTGGCTTCCCTCAGCGGCGTAGCTCTGGGCAGCGATGCATTCTTCCCCTTTGACGATAATATTGAGCGTGCCAAGAAGAGTGGTGTTTCCTATATTGCTGAGCCCGGCGGTTCCATCCGTGACGATATCGTCATCGAGTGCTGCAATAAGTACGGCATCGCCATGGCCTTTACCGGTATGCGTTTGTTCCATCATTAATCAGTCGTGTTTGCTTAAGGAGTAGAAATATGAAATTACTGGTTGTCGGCGGCGGTGGCCGCGAGCACGCCATTATTAAGAAACTGAAAGAAAATCCCTCGGTAGAGGAGATCTTTGCACTCCCCGGTAACGGTGGTATGGCAGGGGATGCCACCCTGGTTCCCATCGGTGCCAAGGAAATCGAGAAGATCGTAGAGTTTGCCAAAGAGCAGAAAATCGATTATGCCGTCGTGGCACCGGATGATCCTCTGGTATTGGGTTGCGTGGACGCTTTAAACGAGATCGGCATCCCTTGCTTTGGCCCCAAGGCAAATGCCGCGATCATTGAGGGCAGTAAGGTCTTTTCAAAAGACTTGATGAAGAAATACGGAATTCCCACTGCCGCTTACGAGGTCTTTACCGATTGCAAAGAGGCGCTGAAATATTTAGAAACTGCCCCCATTCCGACTGTTATTAAGGCGGATGGGCTGGCGCTTGGAAAAGGCGTGATCATCGCCGAGACCCGGGACGCCGCTTTTGATGCGGTGCGCTCCATGATGGAGGATCAGGTCTTTGGCGCCAGCGGCAGTCGGGTCGTGATCGAGGAATTCCTCACCGGCCCCGAGGTCTCCGTTCTCTCCTTTACCGATGGCGAGACGGTGGTTCCCATGATCTCTTCCATGGATCATAAACGCGCTTTGGACGGAGATCAAGGTCTGAACACCGGCGGTATGGGTACGGTTGCACCGAACCCTTATTATACGCCTGCTATTGCCGCGGAGTGTATGGAAAAGATCTTTCTGCCGACCATCAAGGCGATGAAGGCGGAGGGACGTCCCTTTAAAGGATGCCTCTATTTTGGCTTGATGCTGACTCCGGGCGGTCCTAAGGTCATTGAATATAACTGCCGTTTCGGCGATCCCGAGACCCAAGTGGTATTGCCTCTTTTGGAAAGCGATCTGCTGACCGTAATGCAGGCGACCACCAACGGCACTTTGGCGGAAACTGAAGTGAAATTCAGCGAAAAGCACGCCTGCTGCGTAGTAATGGCATCCAATGGCTATCCCGGTAAGTACGAGACCGGCTTTGAACTCAAGATTCCGGCGGAGATCGCCGGCGACGTCTTTGTGGCCGGTGCGAAGCTGGAAGGGGATAAGCTACTCACCGCCGGCGGACGGGTACTGGGTGCAACTGCTGTGGCGGAGACCTTAGAAAAAGCGATTGCCGCGGCCTATGAGAAAGCAGAAAAGATCGAATTCAAGAACGCTTTCTATCGTCGGGATATCGGAAAGCGAGCTATGCTCGCCGGAAAGGAGAACTGAAATGGTATATCGTATTTATGTTGAAAAGAAACCGGAGCTTGCCAATGAAGCCCGGGATCTGCACAATGAGGTGCGCAATATTCTGCAGATCAAATCTCTTGAAAAGGTGCGGGTGATCAACCGCTACGACGTGGAGAATATTGAAAAAGATTTGTTTGATTATGCGGTCGGCACGGTCTTCTCCGAGCCGCAGCTGGATATTACTTCTACCGAGCTGAATGGGGAAGGTGCCAAGGTTTTTGCTGTGGAGCCCCTGCCCGGTCAGTTCGATCAGCGCGCCGATTCTGCTGCTCAGTGTATTCAGATCATCTCTCAGGGGGATCGTCCTACTGTCAAGACGGCTAAAGTATATTTACTTTACGGCGATCTGACCGACGAAGAACTTGATACTATTAAAAAGAGCGTTATCAACCCGGTAGAATCCCGGGAAGCAAGCTTGGAAATGCCGGCTACCCTGAAGACCGAGTATGCTATTCCTGAGACAGTCGCAACCTTGGACGGCTTTTTGAAGCTGGATGAGAAGGGGCTTGCTGATTTTGTGGCAACCTATGGTCTTGCCATGGACTGCGATGATATCGCGTTCTGTCAGGCGTATTTCCAAAAGGAGGGGAGAGATCCCACCATTACGGAGATCCGCATGATCGATACCTATTGGTCTGATCATTGCCGTCATACCACCTTCTTGACCACCATTGATGACGTCAAGTTTGAGGATGAACTGCTGCAGAAGGCCTATGACGATTATATTGCGACCCGTAAGGAACTGGGTCGTACCAAGCCCATCAATCTGATGGACATCGGCACCTTGGCCGCCAAGTATCTCAAAAAGATCGGCAAGCTGGATAAGCTGGACGAATCGGAGGAGATCAACGCCTGTACCGTAAAAATTGAGGTGGAGGCCGATGGCGTCAAGGAGCCTTGGTTGCTGCTCTTTAAGAACGAGACCCATAACCATCCTACTGAGATCGAGCCCTTCGGCGGTGCGGCCACCTGCATCGGTGGTGCCATCCGCGATCCCTTGTCCGGTCGTTCCTACGTCTATGGCGCAATGCGCGTCACCGGTGCGGCGGATCCCTTGAAGCCTATTAAAGAAACCTTGGAGGGTAAGCTTCCCCAGCGTAAGATCGTGACGACTGCGGCTGCCGGCTATTCCTCCTATGGTAACCAGATCGGTCTGGCTACCGGTATCGTCGATGAATTGTATCACGACGGCTATGCCGCCAAGAGAATGGAGATCGGTGCCGTGGTAGGTGCCGCTCCCCAAGAGAACGTTCGCCGCGAGTGCCCCGCACCCGGTGACGTGGTCATCCTGCTGGGCGGTCGCACCGGCCGTGACGGTTGCGGCGGTGCCACCGGTTCTTCTAAATCCCATACGCTGAAATCTTTGGAAAACTGCGGTGCTGAGGTGCAGAAGGGTAATGCCCCCGAGGAACGTAAGCTGCAACGTCTTTTCCGTAACAAAGAGGCCTGCCGCATGATCAAGCGGTGTAATGACTTTGGTGCCGGCGGTGTTTCTGTCGCCATTGGTGAGCTGGCGGACGGTCTGCATATCGACCTCAATGCCGTTCCTAAGAAATACGACGGTCTGGATGGCACCGAACTGGCTATCAGCGAGTCCCAGGAGCGTATGGCAGTCGTGGTAGAGCCGGAGAACGTGGAGCGTTTTATCGCCCTGGCGGATAGCGAGAACTTAGAGGCCACCGTTGTGGCAAAGGTTCAGGCAGATCCTCGCTTGGTGATGGAATGGAACGGAAAGGTGATCGTGGATATCAGCCGCGAATTTCTGAATTCCAACGGCGCGGAGAAGCATATCTCTATCGCTCCTGCCGCTCCCAAATGCTATAAGAAGGAAGTCGGTACTGATTTTGCGGAAGAACTTAAGAATTTGGCAGGCGATCTGAACGTCTGCTCCAAGCGCGGTCTTTCCGAGCGTTTCGACTCCACCATCGGTGCCGGCGGTGTGCTGATGCCCTTTGGCGGAAAATATCAGCAGACTCCCGTTCAGGCAATGGTACAGCTGATCTCCATGGAGAAGAAGCATACCGACGACGTTTCCATGATGGCTTGGGGTTATAATCCCTTTGTAACCGAAAAGAGCCCCTATCACGGTGCTTATCTGGCGGTGGTGGAATCCGTTGCAAAATTGATTGCCACCGGTGCAAAGTTTGAAGACGTCTATCTGACCTTCCAGGAATACTTTGAGCGTCCCGGTAAGGACGGCAAGCGTTGGGGTAAGCCCCTGGCGGCTCTTCTGGGTGCCTTTGAGGCGCAGAAGGAGCTGGGCATTGCCGCCATCGGCGGTAAGGACTCCATGTGCGGAACCTTTGAAGATCTGGACGTTCCGCCCACCTTGGTCTCCTTTGCGGTGACCACCGGTAAGGCTTCCGAAGTCACCCCCAACTATTTCAAAAAAGCCGGTAATAAGGTCGTTCTCCTTGCACCGGATTATAATGAGGATCACCTGCCCGATACCAAGTCTCTCTTGGCGGTCTTTGATCAAGTCTATGCCCTCCTGCAGAGCGGCAAGGCGGTAACCGCTTATACCCTCGGTCTCGGCGGTATTGCTGAGGCGGTCATGAAGATGGGCTTCGGCGAAGGCTTGGGCTTCAAGTTTGAAGAACTGCCCATGGACACCCTCTTTGGCTACAATTACGGTGCATTCCTGCTGGAAGTTACTGAGGACGTGGAGGGTACGCTGGTTGGTACGATTACCGATGACGGTGCCTTTACTTGCGGTGCGGCTGCAGTGCAGCTGGACGAACTGCAAAAGATCTATGAAGATAAGCTGGAGAGCGTTTATAGCTGTAATATCACCCATGGTGAACAGCCGATGGAGACCTTCTCTTATGAAGCCAAGGAGCGTGTGGCGCCTGCCATTAAGGTGGCTAACCCCAAGGTTCTGATTCCGGTATTCCCCGGTACCAACTGTGAATTTGATAGTGCGCGTGCAATGCGTGACGCCGGTGCGGATGCCAAGATCCTGGTGATCAATAACCGCTCTGCTGAGGGCATTACCCGTAGTGTTGAGCAGTTCGCGGAAGAATTGAAGACGGCGCAGATGATCTTTGTTCCCGGCGGATTCTCCGGCGGTGACGAGCCGGACGGCTCCGGTAAGTTCATCACTGCATTCTTCCGGAATGCGGCGATCCGCGAAGGGGTTACCGATCTTTTGGAAAACCGCGACGGCTTGATGCTGGGTATCTGCAACGGCTTCCAGGCACTCATTAAGCTGGGTCTGGTGCCTTACGGTAAGATCATTGATACCGATGAGCATTGTCCCACCTTGACCTTCAATACCATTGCTCGTCACCAGTCCAGACTGGTGCGGACCCGCATCGCTTCCAATAAGTCTCCTTGGCTTGCGGCAACGAACGTGGGGGACGTCTATACCGTGCCTATCTCCCATGGTGAGGGTCGTTTCTTGGCAGATGAGAAGCTGATCCGTGAGCTGGCCGCCAACGGTCAGATCGCCACCCAGTACGTGGACTTTGACGGAAATGCTACCTCCGATATTCATTTCAATCCCAACGATTCCTGCTTTGCCATCGAGGGTATTACCTCTCCGGACGGCCGCGTCTTTGGTAAGATGGGCCACTCCGAGCGTATCGGCAAGAACCTTTATAAGAATGTCATCGGTGCGTATGATATGCAGATGTTCCGCTCTGCGGTAGAATATTTTAAAAAATAAGGAGTATTGAATCATGGCTTATTTAACCGATATTGAAATTGCGCAGCAATGCAAAATGAAGCCTATCTCCGAAATTGCCAAGGTTGCTCACGTGGACGAAGATTACCTGGAGCACTACGGCAAATATAAAGCAAAAATCGATCTTTCTCTTTTGAATGAAGAGGGAAGACAGAACGGGAAATTGATTCTGGTGACGGCCATTACCCCCACCCCTGCCGGTGAGGGTAAGACCACCACCACCATCGGCCTTGCTGACGGTCTCCGCCGTATCGGCAAGGACGTTACCGTCGCATTGCGCGAGCCTTCCTTGGGCCCTGTTTTTGGTATCAAGGGCGGTGCCGCCGGCGGTGGCTACGCGCAGGTCGTGCCGATGGAGGACATCAACCTCCATTTCACCGGTGACTTCCATGCCATCGGTGCTGCCAATAACCTGCTGGCCGCTATGCTGGATAACCATATTCAGCAGGGCAACGAGCTGGGAATTGACGTTAAAAAGATCACTTGGAAGCGCTGTGTGGATATGAATGATCGCCAGCTGCGCAACGTTATCGACGGTCTGGGCGGTCGGATGCAGGGCGTTCCCCGCGAGGATGGCTTTGA
>JAZNVY010000071.1:0-7345 GCA_045593105.1 Eubacteriales bacterium | reverse complement strand
CGAGCAGGATCTTAACGACCTTGCGGACGCCATCGCGGATATGCTTTCCCTGCCGGACGTCACGGACGCGGAAGTCCGCGTAATCGCGACATGGGAGGCCTGATAAGTCTGGGAGTGGCGGCGCTCTGCGCCGAGCTCCTGTTAATCGCAATAAGAGCAGGAGATGAAAATGACGATTGTTGAACTGCAGCAGTATCTTGGCGCCGTTAAAGATCAGTATATTTCCAAAGAAGCTGTGATGAAGATGCTGTACAATATGGCCGGCGGTTATGATTACATCGAAACAGAGCTTCGAGGCGCCGTGGAAAAAGTAAGGCGTGCTGCTGGTATAACCATTGATTTTAAGTTTGCGGAGGATGAAGATGCCTGAATATTATGATTACGAAGACGCCATCCTGGCGAGACAGGAAGCTAACGAGATCTGGGAAGAGAACGGACCGCTGGAGGACGACCTGGACGATTTTCTCCGCGAGATCTACGCGGATACCGGGTGTGATGATCAGGACCTGGAGGGAATGCTGGAGGAATGGAATGATAACGAATCGTGATTACTTAAAGCATATCCCCGCATCGCTGAGAAAAGGATACAGACCTTTGATAGACGCTAACGAACTGCGGCGGAGAATGTATGAGGCGGCTATGGTAAACGACAGCGAAGATCAGCGCTGGGATTCGGGTTGCTGGATCCGGTACAGACTTTTCGAGCGGATCGTTGATGAGATGGTAAAGGAGGCCGACGATGCCGAGAATAATACTTAATGACGCGATCTTGCGGCGCTGCCCTTTTTGCGGCAGCCTCCGCGTCCATCAGGAATTTTTAACAGATCTCGCATACAGCGATATTGAGTGTGGAGAGTGCGGAGCGCTGATCAGCTTCGTCGGTTCCGACGATCCGGACAGTACCCGCGAGAAATACAACAGGAGGGAGTATGAGCACATCCAGGACGAAGACGTATATTAAGAACCGGATCCAAAAACCCACGGCTGAAAAGCCGGTCCCGGTCTGCCGGGGCTGCGGGGAGAAGATCCAGGATCCTGAGACGACCGTCTACATCAAGCGCAAGGATAAGACGGAGCAGTTTTTTCATCCCGGGTGCTTTCTGGACTGGTCAAAGGGCAAATGAACTATAAGACAATAGAGATCCCGGGGCTGTATACCAGCTCCGGGTATTTGAATATGGAGGCTATCCTTGCGCAGCCTTACCCTTTTATCATCATCGTCGCTTTACGAGGCGGCGGGAAAACCTACGGCGCTCTGTCCTGGATGGTTGACCACAAAAAGCGGTTTTTATATTTCCGGAGGACCAGGAACGCCACGGAGATTGCCTGTACGGCACAGTTCAACCTTTTTAAAAAATTGAACGCGGACAAAAATTACGGCGTCGAGACATCCTACTCCCAGAAGCTGGGCATCGGGACTTTTACCAGGGAGGGCGAGACTGCCGGCTATATCGCTTCTCTCTCTACGTTCGCAGCGCTCCGGTCCATAGACGGCTCGGACATCGACTTCCTGATCTTCGACGAATTCATTCCTCAGCCGGAAGAGCCGAAGCGGTTTGATATGTTCTCTGCCTGGTCCAATGCGGACGAGACGATCAACCGGAACCGGGAGGTCGACGGGATCGCGCCTTGCCGGCGTCTTTTGATGGCTAACTCGGATCTTATCTACGGCGACATTATAGCCGGCTATGACATCGGGGACGCGTATCTATGGATGCAGGAGACCGGGACGGAGGCCGTCGAATTTTCGCCGGATATGCTGCTTCTCCGGCCCGGCATGAAAGATCTCCAGGAGCGGAAGCGGGATACCAGCCTTTACAGAGTGACAGCCGGATCCGACTTTTCCCGCGTCGCCCTGGAAAATGAATTTAGGATCGAGGACCGGGAACGGATCCGGAAGCAGCCGCTTAATGAGTATCAGGCGTTCTGCCGGATCCGTGGCATAACCTTTTACAAGCATAAGACACTCCAAAAGATGTATGTCTCCCGGAGGACAAAAGGCAGGCCGAAGACCTACGCAGACACGGACAGCGATTTTAAGCGCTTTCTTAATGATAATCCGGGCATCTGGCCTTGTTATCTTAATAAAAGGATGATCTTCGAGGACCTGGGAGCGCAGCAGATCTTTCTACGCATATTCTCTTGACTTTTCCACAATTTTTTATTATATTGTGGATAAGCGGCGGAGGCTCCACGGCATAGGCGCCGGAAGCGCCGGAGCTGACCGGGTGCGGGTCCCTTGTCCGCCGCTTGTCTGGAGGTGATCGCATGGAGTTTGAGCAGATCTTAACGCTGATCGGATCATATGCTTTTCCGATCGTCGCCTGCTGTGTGATGTTCTGGAAATCCGCAAAGGACCAGGAATCCCACCGGCAGGAAATGGACAAAATGAGCGAAGCGCTCAACAACAACACGTTGGCCTTAACACGGCTGGAGGACAGATTGGAGGCGATGCAGGCAAATGTTTCCCGCGTATGACATCGTAAAACGCGCCCTCAACTGGTACCAGGAGCGCGAGAATGTTGCTTACTGGATGGGCGCAAAAGGCGAGACGCTTACTATTAAAAGGATGCAGGAGCTTGTCAGCGCATACCCGGAGTATTTTTCAAAATACCCGCCGGAGCGCCTGGCTGAGCTTATGGCATGGTCCAAAGGAAAGATCGGCTTCGACTGCTCCGGACTCGTTTCGGTCTGCGCAGGGCTTAAGGGCCTGTCATCCTGGACGCTCTGGGATAAGACCGTAAACCGGACCACCGTCAGAAACTGCAAAGCGGGATCGTTTTTATGGCGTCCCGGACACATCGGAATTGATATCGGATACGGATATTTTATAGACATCGCCTCAGAGGGGCAGACGGTCCGGCTGCTGCCTAACAGCAAAGGGACGTTTACCAACGGCGGCGAATACACCGGAGCCGACTACACAATGATGAGCAATTACTAATTACAACAAGAGGAGGATATAACATGGAGAAAAGTTTAATTCAGAAGCTGCAGAAAGCCGGAGTTGCCGCTGACGTCATACTGGCATTGGTTCTGGACGATGATCAGGCCCCCGAGAATCCGCAGACTCCCGCAGGCGGAAGCCCGCAGAGTCCCGCAGATCCCGGCCAAGGCAACCCTGCTCCGGAAGCTCCGAAGACGCCGGCACAGCCGGCCGGACAGCCGGATCCGGTTCTGGCAGCTTTAGACAGGTTGACCGGCGCCATCCAGGCGTCAAACATTATTAACAGCGGAGCCCCTGGAAGACCGCAGGCCGTGACCGTTGACGACGTCATGGCAAAGATCATTCAGCCGCAGGCTCCGGGAAAGGAGTAAAGATGTTACTTGTATCTTTCAGCGATGTATATTCTCCGGATGTACCGGGGTTGATCATCGACGGTGTGTCAAACGTAAAGGCCGGGGATATCTATACATGCTATAAAATGGGTATCCCTTGCTATTTCCTGGTATATGACAATTCGGTGAATGACGCTATGCTGTGCGTGCCTGAAAGAATCAGATCCGTGGTTACCGGGTCAGAGACCGAGATCCGCGTATTTTTACATGATGACGACGCCACACCGACATATTCGGGGATCACAAGCGATTTTTTACACTGGTACAGCGCAGGTTAAGGAGGTGCTTAAATGGCAGTAAACGATCTTACATATACCGATGTATCGGCGGTTCTCGCCGCCATCAACGCCCAGGCCACGGGCCGGGCAGTTCTCGCGCCGGTAAATACGGCGGACTTCGTCGCGCTGGCGCAGACGACTTTAAAAATGGGATACGACGTTGTTACAAACGCGATCTCCCAGGTTCTTTCCCGGACGATCTTTTCCGTGAGACCGTATACCCGTAAATTCCGGGGCCTGGAGGCGGACACGATCCGGTACGGAAACCACGTCCGCAAAATCAACTATATCGACGACGATCCCACGGCGGACCGGCAGTTTCTTGCAACCGCCCTGACGGACGGCTCATCCGTCGATCAGTATACGATCAACAAAAAGAAAGTCGTGCAGACGAATTTCTACGGTCAGACCGGATATTCCCGGTTCCGGACCTACTACCGGTCCCAGCTTAACATGGCCTTTTCTGGTCCCGACGAGCTGGCGAGATTCTGGGCCGGCGTGACCCAGGCAGACTCCGACATGATCGAAAAGGACCACGAGGATTTTGCCCGCGCTGCGCTTGCCAACTACATTGGAGGCAAACTGAGCCAGGAAGCCGCTATCGAGCCGACCGGCATTATCCATGTACTCACCGAGTACAACGCTTTTGCCGGAACATCTCTTACCGCTCAGACCGTCTTTGCACCGGCAAACTTCCCCGGCTTTATCCGCTGGTTCTGGGCGCGGGTCCAGACGATTTCAAGCCTTATGGCGGAGCGCTCTACCCAGTATCATCAGACTTTCACCGGTACCGACGGAAACGATCTGAATCTCGAACGGCATACGCCGGAATCTGAGCAGTTGTTTTACATGAACAACGGGATCAAGAACCAGGCCGCCTCCAACGTGCTTTCCGTGACTTATAATCCGGACTTCGTTCCCGTAAGACAGGGCGACACGCTGAACTTCTGGCAGAACATCCAGAACCCGCTCAGCATCAACGTAACCGCAGGATATACGGACAAGAACGGCGCCGTACAGAGCGCAGCCGTCAACTCCGGTATCGTCCTCGGCGCCCTCCTGGACCGTGAAGCCGTCGGTTATACGATCACCGACACATGGACCATGGCTACCCCAATGAACGCTGCAGGCGGATACTACAATCAGTGGTATCATTACACCGACAGATACTGGAACGACTTCACCGAGAACGGCGTTGTCTTCGTTCTGGACTAACAGGAGGGCTGCCGCGTGAATGTTAATTTCTATACATTTTCCAAGAGAGTAAACAGCACCGCGCGGCCTACCGGAGGAACTGATTATACGGTCGTATTAAAAGAGCCGTCAAGCGTGATCTCTCCCCGTCTGGATCTTATCTGGACGGGGACGGGATCCCCGACGGCTTTTAATTATGCGTATATATCGGACTTCGGGCGCTATTACTGGATCCAGAACTGGGAGTATCACGACCGGAAATGGACCGCGACGCTGACCGTCGACGTGCTGGCAAGCTGGAAGACCTATATCGGGAACAGTTCTAAGTATATCCTGCGCAGCGCGTCGGAGTATGACAATGACGTTTTTGACAGTCTTTACCCGGCGACAGGCGGGGAACGGATGGACGACATCACGGCATCGACCGGCTGGATCCCAGACGCTCAGAATAACGGATGTTATGTTCTTAATGTTTCCGGACTCAACAACCCGGCAAATGTCCTGGGCGTCACACTTTACCAGCAGACGGCGGCGCAGGCTATAGACACTATCTGGAACGCTTTTAACGATATCTACCAGATATCCACCGATTTTTCGTCGATCTCCGACGTGCAGACGGCGATCGAGTGGCTCGGAAGCTCAGTTATCAATGCCGGAACCGATATTTCACAGTATTTAAACGGATATATGTGGTTCCCGCAGATCTTTGAGGATCCGACACTCACGCCGGTGGATATAAAGCTGGGACTTATAAGGGCCGGACAGGGAATACCGATCAAGGCTTCATCTTTCCAGATGCACAAATCGCTTGCGCTGCCGTCCTGGGTGCTGCTCCGGAATAAATGGGAATCGTGCGCACCGTTTACAACTTATACTCTGGAGTTCATGCCGTTCGGCACGATCCAGCTTGACTCCCTGGCGCTTGTAAATTATGCCGGATGTATGGTCCTTTGTGATGTAGATGTGTTCACCGGGATCGGCGTGCTGCACGTATACGCGGGCGTTAACGGAGAGGGCCCGTTACTTGCTATGAGGACCGCACAGGTGGGCGTCCCGGTCCAGTTCGGCGCAAATAAACTGGACATCGGAAACGCTGTCAATTCGATCCTTGGCGGGATATCGAAAGGCGAGACCGCGAATCCGATAGACGCAGCCGCAGGCGTGCTTAACGCTGCTATATCTCTTGTCCCGGATGCGGTAAGCTCCGGCAATATGGGGAATATGACATCTATCGGTAGAGATATCCATCTCTGGATCCGGAGCCTGGATCATGTTGACATGGATATTCCAGAGCAGGGGCGGCCCATCTGCACGATAAAGACCATCAACACATTAGCCGGTTATACTCTCTGCCGTGACGGCGATATCTCCGCACCGGCTACCCAGGGCGAGCTCGACCAGATCGCGGCATACTTAACGGGAGGATTTTTCTATGATTAACACGCCTTACTTTTACGATAATGTAAACGCATATAATAGTCTTGTCTCTCCCTCTACAGTTCACGTTAAAAATACCGGCCTTGCGCAGTTCTTTAAGAGGTATCTTCTCCAGGACGCCATGACGCCTTTTAAGTGGGATATGCCGGAGACCTGGGACCGGAGTTATTTTCTTTATGTTCTGTATGTCATCGGCTTTATCGGGATCATCAATACCGACGCTTTCGGCGTGATCCCGCAGCATGGGACACTCTCCGGATACAACGTATTTTACCGGCCCTCAAAGCTGATTGTAACGAATCCCCTGTTTTCCGGCGGCAAGTCTTACACGCTGACCATCGGACGGGACACGACGCTTATAAAGCTGGAGCCGGATTATCTGGGGCTTTATGATATCGTTGATTATTACGGCGACCTTATGGCCCTGGCTGCGGAGACCGCAGGCGTCAACCTTTTAAACAGTAAACTTTCCTTTGTTTTTGCGGCAGACAATAAAGCCGCTGCGGAATCCTATAAAAAGCTGTTTGATGATATCACGAGCGGGAATCCTATGGCAGTTGCTGATAAACAGCTTTTTGACGATATGGGAAATCTGCGCGTACAGCTATTCTTGCAGGACGTCGGACAGAACTTTATTGCTGACAAGCTGCTGGACGTGCTGCGCACGATCCGTGCGATGTTCCTGACGGAGATCGGGATCCCGAACGCAAACACGCAGAAAAAGGAGCGGCTCATAAAAGATGAGGTAAACGCGAACAACTTTGAGACCCGCTCAAAGTGCGCACTGTGGCTTGACGAACTGCAGAAATCCTGCAGGCAGGCTTCGGAGATGTTCGGTATACAGCTTTCCGTGGACTGGAGAGATGATATCAAAATGGAGGTGACAGAGAATGGCTCTGATGTCGATAATAGCAATCCAGAATCTTGACCCTAATGTCTGGAACGGCTTTAAGGTTCCCGGCCTCCAGGACATCACCGGAGACGCGAAAAAATCTCCGCGCTGGGTGCCGGACCGGCAGGCTGCCATTGATTACATCCTGACGTCCTGCGGCGAGATGTCGCTCGTCTACTCTGACCCGCTGATCCTGCGGCATATG
>JAZNVY010000070.1:0-4635 GCA_045593105.1 Eubacteriales bacterium | reverse complement strand
TGATAATAGCCGTCGTGCCAGCATTCGTCGGTCTTATCTTCGTCTTTATAATAACCCTTGAAGAGGCCGCAGGGGGCACTCTTGCTGACGTTGATACAGATCTCACCCACGTCACCCACCGGCACGTCCTTACCATCGGCGTCCAGGAGATGAATGTCGTAGAGGGGAACCGGCTTACCCATAGAGCCCAGCCGCGTCTTGGTACCTGCCAGATTGGCCAGCGCCACGGTGGTCTCGGTCTGACCGAAGCCCTCCATGATCTGCAGGCCGGTGGCCTTTTCAAACTGGCGGAAGACCTCGGGGTTGAGGGCTTCGCCGGCGGTGGTCATATGCTCGATGGAAGAAAGATCGAATTTGGAAAGATCCTGCTTGATCATCATCCGCAGCATGGTGGGCGGCGCGCAGAAGGTGGTGATATTATATTTTGCGAACATCGGCAGAATGTCGTCGGCATCGAAGCGAACGAAGTCGTAGACAAAGAGGCCGGCTTCGCAGAGCCACTGACCGTAGATCTTACCCCAAGCGGCTTTCGCCCAGCCGGTATCGGAGATGGTCAGATGCAGACCATCGGGGTTGACACAATGCCAATATTTGGCGGTGATCAGGTGACCCAAAGGATATTTATAACTATGCATGGCGATCTTGGGATTGCCGGTGGTGCCGGAGGTGAAATACATCAGCATGGGATCGTCGCCGCAGGGAGCGCCCTCGCCCCGATCGTAGCGACCGGTATAGAGCTCGTACTCTGCATCAAAGGAACGCCAGCCCTCCATGGTGCCGTTCACCATCAGCTTATGCTCCAGAGTGGGGCAATGGGGCGCGGCTTTATCCACTTCTACCGCCACGTTTTCGTCGCAGGTGCAGACCACCATCTTGACGCCGGCTTTATTAATGCGGTATTCGATGTCATGCTCTTTTAACTGGTTGGTGGCAGGGATGGCCACTGCGCCGATCTTATGCAACGCCAGCATACAGAACCAGAACTGATAGTGCCGCTTCAGCACCAGCATGACCTTATCGCCTTTTTTGATGCCTAAGGATTTAAAGTAGTTGGCAGTCTGGGAGGAGGCGCGCTTCATATCGGAGAAGGTGAAACGGCGCTCGGTGCCGTCCTTGCTGATATGGAGCATGGCCAGCTTCTCCGGCTGCTCCCGACCCATCCGGTCGATAACGTCAAAGGCAAAGTTGAAGGAATTTTCATTCTTAAAGGAGATGGCCTTGAGGACGCCGTTCTCATCTTCGTCCACAAAAGCATAATCCTGCCAGATGCGCTTGCGATCCGCCACCTTCTTTTTCGCCGGGGCAATGAAGTCCCGGGTCTTGCCGGCGTGCACCAGCTTGGTGATGGGCTCGCTGGCAGGGTTCAGCACGATGGCGTAGAAGATACAGTCCTGATCCTCCACGGCGATCATGCCGTGGGGGGTGGAGGAGTCGTAATAAATACTGTCTCCTTCGTGGAGGATCTCCACGTGGTCGCCCACCTGCACTTTTAAAGCACCCTTGACCACGATATCACATTCCTGACCCTCATGGGTGGTCAGCTCAATATCCGCATTCTCGGACTGGGCATTATAGTCCGATACCACGTAAAGGGGCTCTGCAATTCTGTTCTTAAAGGAAGATGCCAGATTATAATAGGTCATGCCGTGCGCCTTCTGGATCTCCTGGCCCTCACCCTTCCGGGTGACGGTATAGCCTGCCAGACGGGGACCGGTACCTTCGATGATCTCGGTGACGTCCACGTTCAGCGCCAAAGCGCAGCGATAGAGGAACGCAAAGTTCAGATCCTGCTCGCCTGCCTCGCAGCGAAGATATTCCTCTTCGCTGACGCCGGTCTTCAGCGCCATCTCGGCCTGGGTATAGCCGATAATCTCTCTCAGCGTTTTGATACGCTGCGCCATTTCCTGAATTTTAAATTCAAGTCCGGTTGCTTTCATACTCGTAAAATTTCCTTTCCCGGCGAGCCTTTTTAAGAAAATAAGGGGCTCGCCTCAAAGATATGATTTCTTTGAGACGAGCCTTGAAAATACTTCAATACCCGCGGTACCACTCAAATTGCATCTTAAAGATGCCCCTCAGGCTCCATTAAGCCTTATGCATTAACGCAGCAGTCACGGGGAGGTTCTACTAAGGAATTCCTTTTCTTCCTCCCGGCTCAGAAGCTACAAACATCAGCATCCTCAGAACGGCTCGCACCGACCGCCGCTTCTCTGACTTCGGAAAATCTCATGCACTCTTCGTCACAGCCTTAAAAGTAGTTTATCACATCTTGCGAGAATTTGTCAATAGTTTATTAATATATTTATATATTATTTAGACTGCCGAAAAAACAGAGAGAAAGAGTACAAACCCTCCCTCTCTCTGCGTTTTTAATAATTGAAAAACCAGTGTTTTTTGCTTTTCTGCGGTCTGTGCCTTTTTCGGGAGTCGAGGTTAGAGCTTATTTCTTTGAATTTTACCGCTGATGGTCTTGGGCAGTTCATCCTTGAAGACGATGACCCGGGGATACTTATAGGGCGCGGTATGGGTCTTGACGTAGTTCTGGATCTCCTTTTTGAGTTCCTCGGTGCCTTCGGTGCCGGGGGTCAGCACGATGCTGGCCTTGACCACCTGACCGCGGATCTCATCGGGAGCGGCGGAAACGCCGCATTCCAGGACGTAGGGAAGCTCCATGATGACGCTTTCGATCTCAAAGGGTCCGATGCGGTAGCCGGAGGATTTGATGACGTCGTCGATCCGGCTGACGTACCAGAAATAACCGTCCTCATCACGCCAAGCAGTATCGCCGGTGTGATACATGCCGTCGTACCAGGCGTTGTCGGTCTTCTCCTGATCGCGATAATACTGCTTGAAGAGACCGCAGGGGATGGACTTATCGGTATGGATGACGATCTCGCCGGTCTCACCGTCTGCCACCGGGTTGCCCTCGGGGTCAACGATATCCACGTCGAACTGGGGAGATGCCTTACCCATAGAGCCGATCTTGGGGGCGGTGCCGACCAGATTGCCGATGGCAAGGGTGGTCTCGGTCTGACCGAAGCCCTCCATGATCTCCAGGCCGGTGGCATCCCGGAACTGCTTGAATACTTCGGGGTTCAAGGCCTCGCCGGCGGTGGTCATATGATGGATGGAGGAGAGGTCGTATTTGGAAAGATCTCCCTTGATGAGCATCCGCAGCATGGTGGGCGGCGCACAGAAGGTGGTGATATTGTATTTGGCAAACATGGGGAGGATCTCGTCGGCATCAAAGCGATCGAAATCGTAGACGAAGACGGCGCCCTCGCAGAGCCATTGACCGTAGAGCTTACCCCAGAGGGATTTGCCCCAACCGGTATCGGAGATGGTGAGGTGCAGACCGTCCCGCTCGCAGCAATGCCAGTACTTAGCGGTAACAAAGTGACCCAGACCGTAAGTATGCTTATGGGCAGCCATCTTGGGATTACCGGTGGTGCCGGAGGTGAAGAACATCAGAGCGATGTCATCACCGCCGCCGCAATCGGCAGTCCGCTCAAATTTAGTGGAGAACCGGGCAAATTCGGTATTGAAATCATGCCAGCCCTCTTTCGGCTGACCGACGATGATCTTGGTCTTGAGGCAGTCGCATTTCTCGGCGGCAGCTGCGGCGATATCGGCGGTATCGCCGTCGGAGGTGCAGACGATGGCGCTAACACCGGCGGCGGTATAACGATATTCAAAGTCGTGCTCCTTGAGCTGGTTGGTGGCCGGGATGGCGATGGCGCCCAGCTTATGCAGGGCGATCATGGCGAACCAGAACTGATAGTGGCGCTTCAGCACCAGCATGACCCGGTCGCCCTTCTTGATGCCCAGAGAAGCAAAATAGTTTGCGGTCTGGTTGCTGTATTTCTTGATATCCTTGTAGGTGAAGCGGCGCTCATTTTTATGAACGTCCAGATGGAGCATCGCCAGCTTATCGGGATACTTATCGGCGATGGCGTCCACGATGTCAAAGCCGTAGTTGAAGTGTTCGGTATTGACGAACTCGATCTTTTGCAGACTGCCATGCTCGTCTTCCTGGGTCTTGACGAACTTTTCGCAGATGAGCTCCTCAGACTTTTTGGCGGTCACGATGCTCTTGCGGACGGTAGACTCCTTGGTCTCCTCGCCGGGCAATACCACTGCCAAAAAGACGCAGTCAGCACCGTCTACGGCGATCATGCCGTGGGGAGTAGAAGAGTTATAATAGATGCTGTCGCCCTCATGCAGGAGTTCGGTATGTTCGCCGATCTGCACCTTCAGGGAGCCGCTGAGGATCAGGTCAAATTCCTGACCGCTGTGCTTGGTGAGGTGGATGGGCTTATTCTGCTGAGCGGGATCGTATTCATAGCGTACGTGGTACGGCTCCGCGATTTTATCCCGGAACATCGGTGCGAGGTTGCGGATGTCGATGCCGTCCTCCTGCGCGGTGGTCTGACCCTGACCCTTCCGGGTGACGGTGTAGCTGGAAAGACGGGCAGAATGACCCTCCAAAAGTTCGGTCAATTCCACGTCGAAGGCCAGTGCACATTTATGAATAAAGGTAAAGGGAATATCCGCTTGCGCATTTTCGTAAATCAAGTACTGCTCCCGGCTGACTTCCGTTTTGGCAGCCATTTCGCCGACCGACCAGCCCATAAT
>JAZNVY010000069.1:0-4293 GCA_045593105.1 Eubacteriales bacterium | reverse complement strand
GGCTTGAATACGTCGCCGGGGCGTTTATGGCGAAAGACCAGATTGCCACTTATTTTATCACAGTCCACCGTGAAATGTGTAAACGGACTGTTAATTTCTTCCAAAGAAACCAAGAATTTTATTCCCTGCCAATAGGCCGGGACGTTGGGCTCCACCGGGATGACGGGATCTTCCGACGTCTCAACAAAGATACAGCGTCCGTATTCCAATCGAAAATACCGCTCCTCCGCGATCTGCACCTGCCCGGAGGGCGGTGCTTTGCGGATCAGCGCCGCGATCTCACGAAAATGCAGGCGATCCAGCGGCTTGCCGTATCGGCGGTCCAGCACCCTTTTCAGCACGGCGTCCGGCAAGGCGGATAAAATCTCCACCCGGTCGTCTGCAACGCCGTCTGCCCATTGATTGAGGGCTTCGTCCTCTTCCCGAAGGCATTCCATGGCGGCGGAAAGACCTTTGGCAAAGTCTCCCTCCTCCCTGCTCTGCAGGAGAGGCAACACCTCATGGCGGAGGAAATTTCGCAAAAAAGCCGTATCGGCATTGGTCTCGTCCGTCACGTAGGATAACCCTTTTTCCTCCGCAAAAGCAGTGATCTCCGCCTTGGGGACGGTCAGCATCGGGCGGAGATATCCGCCCCGCCGGGCGGCAATGCCGGAAAGTCCCCGGCTGCCGCTTCCCCGATAGAGATTGATGAAAAAGGTCTCCGATTGATCCTCCCGATGATGGGCGGTGGCGACGAAAGCTTTTTCGCCGTCTGCCAAGGGATCTAAGAACCCATACCGCAATGCCCGGGCGCCCTCCTCAAGGCTCATACCGTGCTCTTTTGCATAGGACTTAGCATCCCCTCGAAAGACCTGCAAAGGGATCTCCCACGCCCGGCAGAGCGCTTCGCAGAATTGAAGATCCTCCTCCGCCGCTTGGCGCAGTCCGTGATGGACGTGGGCGGCCTCCAGCGTAAATCGGCGATCCGGCAGATGCTTCAAAAGATACAGCAGTACCACCGAATCCATGCCGCCGCTCAGAGCCACCGTCACCCGGCAGTTTTCCGGCAGACCCAAAAGAGCCCACGCCTTTTGAAAACGCTCCTGCATCATACGGGCGGTGCCTCATCCGGCAACGGGATCGCATCTTTTTTAGCTTTATAGTTCCCAAACTTCGTCAGGGTATTATTCCAAGCCAGATAGATGGTCTCGGTGGGACCGTGACGGTTTTTGGCGATGATCAACTCGATCTTATTGGGGTTTGCAGTCTCTTTATTATAAATCGCATCGTTATAGAGGAAGAGAATTGCATCTGCATCCTGCTCAATAGATCCGGATTCACGCAGATCCGAAGGCATGGGGCGATGATCGCCCTCTCTCTTTTCCGATGCACGGGAAAGCTGGGAAAGGCAAAGAACCGGTACGTCGAATTCCTTCGCCATCATCTTCATGGAACGGGAAATTTCCGAAACCGCCTCCTGACGGCTGGCGGTCTTGGTGCCGGAGCTCATCAGCTGCATATAGTCAACAATGACCAGATCCAGCGCCGGCAGGCGGCGAAGCTTCGCCTTCATCTGCGCTACCGTCATATCCGGGGTATCGTCCAGATAGACGTTGGCTTTTGCCAAAATGGAGGAGGACTGACCCAGCCGCACCCATTCATTGGAGCTGAGCTCGCCGGTACGGAATTTCTTATTATCCACGCCGGAATGGCTGGCCAGCAAGCGGTTTGCCAACTGCTCGTTGCTCATTTCAAGGGAGAAGATGGCGACGGTCTTGCCCTGCAGACCAACGTTCTGGGCAATATTCAACGCCAGCGAGGTCTTACCGAGGCCCGGACGGGCGGCCAGCAAGATCAAGTCGCTCTTACCAAAGCCGGAAAGGACGCGGTCCAGATCCCGGAAATTGGTCTGCAGTCCGGCATAGGCGGCGCGATCCTGGGCGATCTTGGACACCTGATCGAAGCTCTGCAAGATCGCCGTCCGTAATTCCACCATGGCGGTATTGCTCTGCTGATCCCGGATCTCGAAGATCTTTGCCTCCGCCATATCCAGGATATCCTGAACGTCCTCACCGCCGGCATAGCAGGCGTCGGTAATCTCGCCGCAGATATTGATCAAACGGCGCAAATTCGCCTTTTCTACCACGATCTTGGCATAGGCGGCCACGTTCTTGGTACTGGGCACTGCCGCCGCCATATCGTAGAGCAGCTGCTTGGCCTCCGCCTCCTCATAGATCCCGGCGGCGGTGACCTGATTCAGCACCGTCACGAAGTCGATCTTGGCGCTGGTCATATACATTTCTAAGATCTCGCTATAGACTCTGCCGTATTTTTCTACGTAGAAATGCTCCGGGCGCAGGATGGCGGCCAGATCTTCCATGCATCGGAAGTCCACGATCAGCGAGCCGATGATGCTCTGCTCCGCCTCCAGGCTATGGGGCATTCTTTTCAAATCTTCAAATTCCACGCTCAATCCTCTTTCTCAATCGAAATATTGATCTTGGCGGCAATGCCGGTATAGAGCTTAACGGTACAGGCATAGGTGCCGAAATTCTTGATGGTATCGACTACCAGCTTTTTCTTATCCACCGCGATACCGGTCTCTTTCTCAATGAGCGCCGCGATCTCCTTGCCGGTGATGGCACCGAAAAGCTTACCGCTCTCGCCACCCTTTGCCTTCAGCGTGAAGGTCTTGCCGTCCAGCTTGGTCTTATTCTCCTGGGCGTTGGCGGTGTCTACGTCGATCTTATGCTGCGCGGCAGCTGCCTTGCCGGCAAAGTCGTTTTGCACCTGGGCATTGACGGGGGTTGCAAGACCCTTGGCGATCAGAAAGTTTCTGCCGTAACCGTCGGAAACGTTGACGGTATCGCCTTTTTTACCCTGACCTTTTACGTCTGCCAATAAAATTACCTTCATTTCCTTTTTTCTCCTTCCTTTTCACCCTGCAGGATGATCTCGATCAAACGATCCCGAACCTCCTCCAGTTCCATATCACTGATCTGCGCGCCGGCAGATGCACGGTGGCCGCCGCCACCCATCTGCTCCAGCACGGTCTGTACGTTATAAGTGGCATCGCACCGACCGGAGATATGCACCTGATCTCCTGCCTCATAGACGACGAATGCGCCGGTGATCTCCGCTACGTTCAGCAGTTCGTCTGCCGCCTTGGCGGCAATCACCTTGATGCCATCGAAGGGCTCCTGATCCCAGCAAGCCACCGCGATATGATCGGTCACCATCTCCGCTTTGGTGATGATCTCCATCTGCTTCCGATAGGAAGTCAGATCGTTTTTAAAGAAGCCGCGGATCTCCTGGGGATCTGCGCCCGCCTTTCGCAAAGCGGCCGCTGCCTCAAAGGTACGGGAGCCGGTGCGCTCGGTAAAGTTCTTGGTATCCAGGATGATACCGGCCAGCAAAACCCGGGCTTCGATCTTATTCAATCGGCAATTCTTGATATTCTCCGTCAGCTCCGTCACCATCTCACTACTGGAGGAGGCGTTGGGCTCATGGAAGGAGACCACCGTATCGGTGATGGCACCCTCCACCGCCCGGCGATGATGGTCGATCACCACCACGCGGCGGAACATATTCAAGATCTTTTCACTTTCAATATAATCCAGGTCGTGGGTATCCACCACGACAAGCAACGCATTCTCCGCCATGGGACGGGTCATCCGAGAGACCTCCAAAAAGACCTTTTCATACTCGGTCTCCATCAGCATATCCAGCATATCATGGCAGAGGTTTTCCTGCGCGTTATAGAGAATATACGGTTTCTTGCCGAGGGCGGTCACGATCTTCGCCACGCCCACCGAACCGCCGATGCAGTCCAGATCCGCAAACTTATGACCCATGATATAGACCGCTTCCGCCTGCTCGATCTGCGCCTTCAGGGCGTCTGCCACCAGCCGTACCTTGACCCGCTTACGGCGGGTGCCGCTTTCGGAATTGCCGCCGAAGAATTCAAACTTCTCCTTCGCGGCACCGGTCATCGCCGCCTGGTCTCCGCCGCGGGAAAGCGCCAGATCCAGCGCACTGCGCGCCGCGTCGTCGGCCTGCAGAATATCGCCGTCGCCAACACCCACGCCTATAGAAAGGGTGGCGTGAAGGGCGCCCTCGATACGGATGTCCTTGATCTCGTTTAGGATCTTGAACTTCGTCTCCCGAAGGGTATCCAGATAACGGCGCTCAAAGAGGATCATATACTTATCCGTTTCCGGCTTCATCAAAAGACCGTTCAGCGCCTTGGCAAGCTGGCGCACCCGAACGTCCACGCGGTTGACGAAGGTGGTCTTTTGCACCGAGGTGACGTTC
>JAZNVY010000068.1:0-1772 GCA_045593105.1 Eubacteriales bacterium | reverse complement strand
AAAGAACTAAAAAACACTCCGTTTGGATTTCCAAACGGAGTGTTTTTTTAATCTCTTCTTTTATTCACGCCGCCGCCATAAAGCTCGATACGGCTTCCTTTCGTAATAGGGCCTTCCGTCCTCTGCAATTCTCTGACACGGTCAAAGAACGCTTTTCTCTCCGGCAAAACGGCAGGAGCAGGCGCAAGCCCGTAGAACTTTTTATAGAAATCCTCCACCGTTCCGGCAAGAGCGCTCAAAGGTGCTGCCACGTCCTCGCCCTCGGCATACCGCCGCATCAAGATGCCCTCGCCGACGCAAAGACGCCAGGTTTCGTTAAAATAATGCTCCCAAAGGAACTGGGCAAAGAATACCAGGCGCATTTTGGTGCCGTAAAAACGCACCTCATCATTTCCGGTCTTAGGAATCTCCCCTGCCAGGCAATCGCCCTTGCAGATGGCATCTTGAATGGCCTCGGTGGTGTTCTCTTTTGCAAATACTACCGTAAAGTGACGGCCAAACTGATCCGTCTCAAAATCGTGATTATGAGAATCGCTGCTCCCCACTGCAGGAAGAACGTTCCCTTTGGCAAAATGTTTCTGCCAGAGCGCCAGCTGCAGATTACAATTCTTATTTTGGATGCCGCCCATCAACTCAAAGGCATCAAAGATCTTTTCTTTAAAGAGAAGATCTGCCCAATCAGTATGTACGTTATACCGCTGAGGGCACCAATAGGGGTGGGCAAAAATCGCAATACCGCCGCTCTTATGAGTTTCTCTGCAAGCCCAGGAGGCACGCGCGATCCGATCGCGGAACTGTTCCGGAATATGAGAAAGCGTCTTCGCGACCTCCTGCACCTCTGCCTCATAGGTTTCGGGATCATGGACGTAGCGATGGGTCACGCTGGTCTTACATCCGGCATTGACGATGTGCATATCCGAGCCGGGAGTATGGACCTCTTCCCCTTTCATAATATGCATCCCAAGAGGAATTCCGTCAAATAGATCTATAGCCAGCTCGGAGGTATACATCCGGTTATGATCGGTAAGAGAAAAGAAATCAAAGCCTTCCTCCCGATAATCGGCAGGAGTCACAGAAATGCCGTCCTTGCCGTCTGACCAATAGGTATGGCTATGCAGATCGCCCTTTAAGGGACGAAGCCCGTAAAGATCCTCCTCCACTGCATACATCCGAAGCTCGCGCTGTGCCTGGAACTGCTTCGGATTTTCGTCCTTGACCGAAAGGAGTACCTTATATTCCTGCTCTTTTTCAAAGGTATGAATAAACTTCATACAGCCATTTTCGATCCGGAACGGATGATCCTTGGAAATTTTTTCGTGATAGTCCAGAGTGTCATCCTCAAGGCCGTAAACCGCCAATTCATACTCCACGTCCTCCCGGAAATACCAGGCAAGATCCCGGGGATAAACGGTCACCTCCGTCTTCTTTCCGACGCAAGCAACGGAAGGATAGCATTGATAGCGCAGATGTGCATTTCGCATTTTGAGCTCTCCTTTTTAATAAAACGTCGCCACTTCTTCCAAGGGAGGAAGTGCAGACTCCAATTCCTGCACCGTCAGGATGGGACCCTGGCGGCCGTATGCAGGATGCTCGCCCAAACGCATCTTGGCGGTGACGGTCGCCCATTGCCCGTTCTTCAGGGAGAAGGCATCGGGATAAAGGCAGACCACACCGGCGAACTGAATGTCGTCCACACAGCAGGTCATGACCTGCCGCCCAAAGACGAAAAAACTGCCGTCGCTCCGCTCGTCCAGAATGACGCGTCCCTTCAG
>JAZNVY010000067.1:0-7247 GCA_045593105.1 Eubacteriales bacterium | reverse complement strand
CACCGCCGGGGGTGATCCGGGTGGCGCGGAAATAGCCTTTATTGGCTAAAATGATCTGCGCAAAGGTAGACTCCGCCACCGGGACGGCATTGGCCGCCCAAGCACTGCAGACCTTGACCCCGCAATGCAGAAACGGCGCGGCAAAGGCCTGCACCGAGCCGGCGGCATAGAATACCGCCTCCAAAGAGGGAAAAAGACGGCGGATCTGCTCCTCATCGGGGCGTTCCATTCCCCAAGTGGAGAAGATATATCGTACGTCCTTGAATTTTTCCGGCTCCGCCTCCACCGCCGGGAGGGAATAGACGGTATCGTCTAAATCCACCAAGGCATGGAGTGCGGCGGTATTTTCCGGATTGAAAACGTCGCGTATACGCGCTTCGCTTTTATTTAAAAATATGGCATTCATTGCGTGATCCTCCTTAACGCCTCCGTCTCCCGGGGCAGGCTTTCGATCAAGCCGTCCGGCATAAATTCCAAAAGCAGATGATGCTCTCCATCAAAATGAGAAAGATACTGCTTCCAAAGGGGGACGGCTTCCCCAAGGGGCATTTTTTCTTTTTCTTTCCAATTAAATACGTGAAGATGGTAGGTATAAGGCGCCAGCAAAGCGGCGTACGCCAAATTCTCTTCTACCGGCTTATTCTGATGGGGTTGCCAATACATCCGGAAATGCGCGGAATTCACCGCCTCCATCAGCTCCAAAGCACCCTCCTTGCAGTCGGTAAAGGTGCCTTTATGGCACTCCATGCAGAGAATAACGCCCTCTTTTTCCGCCATTTCCGCACACTTGCGGCACTCCGCAATAAACGCTTGCTTTTCTTCCGCAGTATAGTCGGCAAACTCCTTTTCCTTCCCTGCCCAAAGACGCAAAATATCCGTTCCTAAGGTCTTAGCCGCTTTGATATAGCCGGGCAATTCCTCTATAGGAGTAATCCCGATACGAAAATAAGTGCCGTAGGAACAGCAGGTGATCCCGTATTGCTTTTGCAACGCCGCGATCTCCTCCGCCTTTTCCGGGGGACAATGCACGTCACTTCCCCATTCGATATAGGAAAGTCCGACCCTTTGCATCGCCGCTAAGATCTCTTTTGGAGAATTTTTACGGAAAGACACCGAAACCAATCCCAATTTAAATGCTTGCATCTGCCTGTTCCTTTCCCATTTCGACGTGTACCGCTTTGGTCTTGACCTTATAGACCCGATACCGTCCGTTGCGGTTATAATACGATTCATAGCCCAAAGGCTCGCCTTCAAAGGTATAGCGGGCAAAGCACCCCTTATACCGGACGGTGATACTGCCGTCCGTCTCTTCGACCGCTGTCTTTTCCATGCCGTCAAAATCCAGAACCGGCAGGAAAAATCCGTCGCCGTAGGCTCCCAGCGTGATCTCCACGCCGCTTTCCGAGATCACGTAGTTTTCCCGAATAATAAAGTTATTTTTCTGATCTGCATCCAAGGTGACCGTCACCCGATCCGGATGCTCCTCATAAGAGGCGAGCATATATTTTGCCGGAACGTCCGCACCACAAAGGGCTCCGAACTCCTCCAGTTCCAGATAGCCGCAAAGGCTCATGGGACGCGGATTCTTTCCCTCTTGATGGTAGCGCGGCTCAGCGGAAAAAGGAACCGAAAGCAGGAGTGCCGAGGGGCAATCCCGATGGTGGATCCGCCCCAAGCCGTTGGCGTCATAAAGCACCATATCCCGCGCATCTAAATCCCATTCCAAAAAATAGCCGCCGGCATTGGCAAATGCGGTATGAAACTTCGGGGAAGTCATGGCAAAATAGCCTCCCTCATCCGTCGGTGCCGCCGTCGGAACAATGGAATCATCGGCAAAAAGATAAGCCGTATAGCACCAAGATGCGAGGGTGACCATGTACTTATTGAAAAAGGCGTAGCCCTCACAGCCGATCTGCAGATCCTCATAGTAGTTCTTATTATGATGGGTGGGATTTTCCTCCAGCGTCCGCAGGATATATTGCGCCGCCTTTTGGGCCGCCGCCTTGAACTTTCCGGCAGTCTCCCCATCGCCCAGCCGGGCGTAACGTACTGCTTCATACTCCATCACGATACAGAGCAATCCCTCATTATGCAAAAACTGAATGCTCCTTCCGCCAAAGGGGATCTCTCCGGTGACCGACTGCATCTTGAGGGTCAAAAGACCTGCTTTTTTCAGCTTATCGTCGATCTCTGCCCGATATTTCCCATTATAACCAGAGGCTAAGACTTGACTGAGAAGAGACCGCGTAGCCATATCATAGAGGTGATACCCGGCCTTATCCTTAAACATTCCGTTTTCATCCAAGGAGGGCATCAGCCGCTCCAGCTGCCGGTCAATAAAGGGCGTTGCATCCAGCCCCAGATAGCCGCACCGCGCCGCCTCGCCGGCAGAATTAAAGGCCGGGATATTGGTACATTTCCATTCCGGCGGCATGGTCCAGGTACGGATGCGGTATTCCTCAAAGGGATCAAAGGCGGCAAGGACTGCCTTCCATTTTTCCAGCCGCTCCTCTTCCACCAGTCCGCTCTTTTCAAGCACGCCCAAAATGGGTGCCAATTCCCGGACGGTGAAGTCAGGGACGCGGATCCGACCCTCAAAGCAAAGATCCATCATCCGGAGCATCCGGGGATAAAGATCCATCCGCCGACCCACAGAATTGAGCAGCGCGATATTGACGGCAATACGGTGAAAATCATGCTCCGTCTTAAGGTTTTCCGCCACCACCTTGGTAAACCGCTCGATCTCCTGATCCAGGGCAGTATCGGAATAAGCCGCCAGCGTTTTTTCAATAATGTCCAAATAAATATTTTTCATCATTTTCCTCAATAAACGTTTTTATTCTCCCGATAGGTGCGCCAGATGTTCTCAAAGAAATCTTCATCGGCAGGAATGGGACGCACCGGACGCCAGGAACAAACGAAATCTTCCCCATTCCAGACAGTCTCCTGCACCTTCTGCCGGGAGGCCCCATCCTCTTCGTTAAACCGGAAGAGCTCCGGCAAACCATCCCGCAACCGACCGGTTTCATCCGAGCAAAGGGCAGAGCCACGGGTATCGCCGACAGTCTTGGCATAGTCGATCATCGCCGTCAGCACCGCCTCCTGGGTCACCAAGGTATCGCGCAGTTTATAATAAAGGAACTGCTGCTCCTTGGTCGGCAGGATCAGCGCCCTGCGCTCCGCCCGGACGGCGTCCAGGGTTTCCTGCATCTTCTCTTGATTGCGGATGGCTGCAGCAGTATCGCTCATCCGCCGACGTGCCTTTTCTAATGCGGCACCAAGATCCGTATCGGTCGCGGTTTCTTTTTTCTCTTTCAATAATTTTTCAAAAACGTGCTCCTCCATCAAAGGACGGCCATGGGCGCTGATATACTGAGCCGCCCGAAGGGAGCCCACCTGCCCGGCATTCAAGGCCGAACCGCCTGGACGGGTGACGCCATGGGTACCGGCGCACTCCCCGGCGGCAAAAAGCCCCTTGACCGAAGTCTGCCACCAGAGATCCACGGCAATACCGCCGTTATGATGCTGGGCACAGAGAGCGATCTCTAAATATTCCTTGGTGATGTCCAGCCCCTTACCGCGATAAAGCTCAATGGCAGGGGTATTCATTTTTTCAAGCCGCTGGATGGGGGTGCCGAAGCAAGCCTCCGCCTTGCATAGATATTCGCAGGCTTCGGGCGAGAGCTTTTGATAGTCGATCTCCGCCATCCCAAAGGGGTTTTGCGTATAATCCAGATAGACCCGGCGGTTTTTCAAAACGCACTCCCGATAGACCAAAAGGTCGATGACCGAGGAGCCCTCCAGCACCTTTTTACTGTCAAAGGGCCATTGATATCCCTTTAAAAAGACGGCAGAAAGCGCCTCGTAGGGGTCTTCAAAATAATCGCTGAGGAATTCATGCTCCCCCTCCTCGTCTACCGAAACGAACCGGGGCAATACCTGCATATACGTACCGGAAACGTTCCAGCGCGGTGCAATGGACGCCAGACCGAACTGCCATTCCGTCAGATTTTGCGCCTTGGCGCCGGTGAGAAGTGCAAGACCGGTGGAGCCGGTATGACATTCGGGATAGACGCTATCCGCATAAATACCTGCCGGACCGCCGGTGCAAAGAACGACGTCACCGCAACGGAATGCTACCGCCTCGCCGGTCTCCACCCGGATGCAAAGCAAGCCGGCCACCCCATCCTCCGTCGTGAGAATTTCGGTGACCAAAAGTCCGTCAAAAAGCTCCAGTCCCAATTGGGCAGCTCTTTTTTCCAGCGCCTCGGTCATGAACTTGGAGGTAAGAGGCCCTGCCGAAGTGGCGCGTGCATAAGGATCGTGGTCGGTCTTATACCCCACGTATTCTCCATAGCGGTTGACCGGGAATTCCACTCCCAGCTCGCAGAGGTTCATAAAGCAACGGGCAGAAAGCGCCGCCTCAACGAGGGCGTTATCCCCGTCCACCGAACCGCCGGCAAAAAGATTATCTGCCATCCGGCGAACGCTATCGGTTGCATCGCCGCCCAAACCTAATTTATAATAGGTCTGCTTATCACTGCCGGTGTTGCGGGAGGTGCCGCAATTCTTGCCTTCGGTGATGATCGCCACCTTTTTTCCGGCCTCTTTCAGCCGGATGGCGGCATTAAAGCCGGCGGCACCGGTGCCCACCACCAGGCAATCGTAGCTTAAGATCTTCATTATAATCTCCTTATATGAAATCCGCCGTCCACGTCGATGGACTGACCGGTCACGTAGGGCAACGCCCCACTGCAAAGCGTCCATACCGCACCAGCGATATCCTCCGGCTGACCCCAACGCTTGATGGGCAGAAGTCCGCCATCGATGAGGGCGTCGTACTTAGCCTTGACCTTATCGGTCATGCCGGTAGCAATGATGCCGGGGCGAATTTCATTGACGGTGATGCCGTACTCCGCCAAGCGATCAGCAAAGAGCTTTGTGATCATGGTAACACCGGCCTTGGAGATGCAGTATTCTCCGCGGCTGGTACTGCTGGTATAGCCGGACATGGAGGAGATGTTGACGATGCTCCCCTCACCCCGGCTCTTCATCCGGTTGGCCACCAGCTGGGTGAGAAAGAGGGTGCCCTTGGTATTGATGCCCATGACGAAATCATAGCTTTCCTCAGTCATCTCCAGAATATCCGCCCGGACCCTGGGCGCCACACCAGCCACGTTGACCAGAATATCGATCTTTCCGTATTTTTCCATCGCCAGCGCCACGTAGGCTTCGCGGCTCTCCGCCGCACTCAGGTCGCCCTGGAAATAGGTAAATTCTCCCTCTAAAGGACGGGGCATTTCGGGCAGAACGTCCATGCCCACGACGGCCACGCCGTTTTCTAAAAGCTTTACTGCGGTGGCAAAGCCGATTCCGCCTGCCACGCCGGTCACTAATGCAACTTTTTTCATAGATTTACACCTCATTATATAAATGGTCTGCGGTCGAGCACCAGCCGCAGAGGTTTTGTACTTAAAATTTTGCCGGGGAGCGCCGATTGCAGCTCCGCCAGACAGCAGACAGAGCCAAAGAGCATATGCAGATCGTTAAAATAATCGTCCTGCTCCGCATCCGTCTTTTCCATCAGTTCCAGAAAAGCTTCGGCGAATTTTTCCAGCGCCGCCTTGCTTTCGGTGAACCGATAGGGCGTCTGCCGCATGGCACGAGTTAGAGAATAGACCACGTCGATCTCCAAAAATCCGCACTTCAAAAGAATCTTATTCTCCTGCGGCTTTTCCATCAAAAGCAGGCAGGAATCAATGATCCTTTCCGGATAGCGCAAGGGGCGATGCTCCGCCTCATGGTTAAAGATATAATGAAAGCCGCCGCCCATCTTCTGATAAAGCTGTACCTCCGGATGCTCTCCACACTTAAAAAAGCCGCTTTCCGGATCGGAATGCTCCCAAAGCCAATCAAAGTACCAGTTTTTCCATTCAAGACCTACCATTTCGGTATTGGTGAGGCAAGGCAAGATGCCGGCACCCAGATGGGAAAACCGCCAAGGACTGCTCCAATCCACCTCATTTTCCAAAAGGTCGTAAAGCCCCTCCCGGGTGGTGTATTTTTCAAATGCTGCCGCTTTATAAAGCGGTTTGGCATCGAAAAGCTCCAGCGCCGCCGTGCAATGGGCGGTGGTATGGTGGGTATGATGGGTGGGCTCACTGTAAAGCCCCGTCTTGGGGTCCTGCATTTCTCTTAAATGGCGGACCCATTCCGCCCGCTCAGCGGGCTCGCCGGGGAACCTGCCGATGGTATAGAGGATATTGGCAGCATCGGCACAGCCGTATTCATTCCGCCCTAAATTTCGCTCCTTGCCTTCCTTGGGCCAGAGCCAGCGGGCATAGCTGCCGGTCTCCAGCTTATGCCGCTCGACGCAGTCTGCAATCCGTTCAATCAAACTGTCAATATTTGTGCACTTCATCTCATGATCCTTTCTTGCAGTACTCCTGATAAATGGACAAATAGGGATCCCGATCCCGGATAACGCATCCGGGGGTACCGCCGGGCTTACGCATGATTTCGGTACACTTGGAGCAGCAAAGACAAAGCTTGTTTTTATCCATTTCGCCGGTAGCTAAGATCTCCTTGGCAAAATCCGGATAGGCAAAGATGGTACGACCGAAACCGGCAAGGTCAAATTTTCCGTCCTTGATATAGCCGGCCACCACGTGGGGCGCCGCCACCCCCAGATAAGAGACGGCAGAGCAAAGGATGGCCATCTCCGGGATAGACGCTTTCAATTGCGCCGTTCCCTCCAGGACACGCCGAACCCCTTCTAAGGGATGCTCGGGATGCTCATAGCCGCCTTGAGCAAAGGGACGGTTAACGTGGGGATTGAAATAGGGATTGCCCATGGTGATATTCAAAAGGCGGACGCCATAGCCGTAAAGCTCCTTGATGAGCCATTCCGGCTCGGTGGGATCAAAGTCCAGCCCCTCTTTCCCTACGCCAAAACCATAGGGGTACGGAAATCCGTCGTAGACGTTCAGCCGGGAGCTGACGATAAAGTCCTTGCCGGTCTGCTGAATGGCGCCTTGGATACTCTCACGTAAAAGGCGCGTCCGATTTTCCAAGGAACCGCCGTAGCGGCCGGGACGCTCAAAGGCGGAAAGCAATTCCGAATTGAGATAGCGATGGCAGCATTTGATATCCACGCCATCAAAGCCGGCCTTTTCCGCCAAAGCCGCGCCACGCACCAAGGCATCTCCCACCCGATCCAGATATTCATCGCTGACGATGCGCTCCGA
>JAZNVY010000066.1:0-4009 GCA_045593105.1 Eubacteriales bacterium | reverse complement strand
GCGGCTCTTTGACATATTTCAAAGTGTCGTTCATCCAGCCCATATTCCATTTGAAATCAAAGCCCAGTCCGTCAAAGTCCGTCCCGGTCACGTGAGGCCAGGCGGTGGACTCCTCCGCTACGGTGATGGCACCGGGAAAGGAGGCGTGCACCTCGTAGTTAAAAGTCTTTAAAAGATTGACCGTTTCCAGATTGCCGGCCTCGCCGTATTGGTTGGCGCTCCATTCGCCATCCTTTTTGCCGTAGTTGCGATACAGCATGGACGCTACCGCGTCCACCCGCAAGCCGTCGATATGGTAATTTTCCAGCCAGTTACAGGCGCTGGAGATCAGAAAGCTCTGCACCTCCGGTCGTCCATAGTCGAAGATCCGGGTTCCCCAGTCGGGATGGTCCCGCATCAAGGGGTCGGTATATTCATAGCAGATGCCGCCGTCAAATTCATAAAGACCGGCTGCATCCCGGGGAAAGTGCGCCGGAACCCAGTCCATAATAACGCCGATGCCGCGCTGGTGGCAACGATCGACGAACGCCATCAATTGATGGGGCGTGCCGTAGCGGGAGGTGGGGGCAAAATAGCCGGTTACCTGATAGCCCCAGGATTTATCAAAGGGGTATTCGCTGAGGGGCATCAGCTCGATATGGGTATAGCCCATTTCGCAAACATAGTCTAAAAGCCGGTCGGCAAGCTCGGTGTAGCTATAATAACTGCCGTCCTCTTTTAACTGCCAGGAGCCGAGGTTGACCTCATAAATATTCATGGGTTTTACGCGGTAGTCGATACCGGCGCGTTTTTTCATCCATTTGGCATCCTGCCATTCATAGCCGGAAACGTCGTAGAGCTTAGAGGCCGTATCCGGGCGCAAAGCAAAATGGGTGGCGTAAGGATCTGCTTTGAAAAGAGTCTCCCCTGAGGGCGCGCCGATGGCAAATTTATAGGCATCGTAGGTGTCAAGCCCTCCGACGGTCACCTCCCAGACACCCCGGTCATCGGTCTTGACCATGGGGACGGCTCCGGTATCCCAACCGCAGAAATCTCCCACCAATGAGACCCAATGGGCATGGGGCGCCCAGACGCGGAACTGCCATCGCCCGTCTGCCAGGCGATGGCTGCCGAAAAAGCGGTGAGCCCGGAAGTTATTGCCGGTAAAAAAGAGATCCTTGGGATAAGAGTTTTGATCCATTCTTACACCACTCCTTTTAGTATAGAATATATATGAATATTATAACCTATTTAAATAAAAAGTGACAGTAAATTTTGCCGAAATGATAAAAATCCATTATTTGCATAAAACTCTCGTTTTGAATTTGGATAAAATTAACAAAAATGTTGCATCAAAAACAACAATTTTGTAATAAACGCTAAATAATTCTGGGTTTTCTCTTGACAATTACCGAAAAAAGCATATGATATAAAGTATGGTTTTATTTAATAGCAGAAAAATTGAATACAAGAGTCCCTTTGGCGCCCTGCGCGCCGGGGAACCGCTTTCTTTGCGGTTAGAGCTTCAAGACGAGCCGGCTTGCCGGAGGATCAAGGTCATCTTCCGGTATGAGACCGGAGAGCTTGAGAACGGTTATCTCCTGCCGGAGGAGGGGACGCAGGTCTTTTCCGGCACCCTTTGCTTAAAGACGGTGGGGCTTTGCTTCTATCGCTTCGAGGCGGAAAAGGAGGAGGGCGGTCTGCTCTTTATCGGGACGACGGACGGCGTACACGCTACTGTCGGTGATTGGCTGCCGGAATGGCGGCAGACCGTCTATGAAGCGGATTTTGATACTCCCCACGAGCTGGGCGGCGGTGTCTGGTATCAGATCTTCCCCGATCGTTTTTGCAAGGGGGAGATGGCACCGGCTCGTCCGGCTAAAGGCCCTCGCATCTATCACGAGACCTGGAAGGAACGCCCTCTCTTCGTGCAGGATCGTCCGGACTTCCGCGGCAACGACTTTTTCGGCGGCAATCTGAACGGAATCCGGGAAAAACTGCCGTATCTTCGGGAGTTAGGGGTGGATCTCCTTTATCTCAATCCGATCTTTGAGAGCGGAGAAAACCATCGCTACAGCACGGCGGATTACGAACAGGTGGATCCCTTATTGGGTGAGGTCGGCGATTTTGAAGCTCTCTGCCGGGAGGCGGAGCAGCAAGGCATCCGCATCGTTTTGGATGGGGTCTTTTCCCATACCGGCGCTAACAGTAAGTATTTTAATCGGGAGGGACTTTATCCCGACGTGGGCGCTTATCAAAGTGTGGACTCGCCCTACTACCATTGGTATCATTTTATGGAATATCCTAAAAAATATGATTGTTGGTGGGGGTTTGATTCTTTGCCCTGCGTCGATGAAATGGCACCGGATTTTATGGAGTATATCAACGGAACCAATGGCATCGCCCGTCTTTGGATGGAGCGCGGCGCGTTCGGCTGGCGGCTGGACGTGGCCGATGAACTGCCGGATGGGTTCTTAGAGGCATTCCGCCGGCGGATCAAGGAGACAAAGAAGGATAGTCTCATCATCGGTGAGGTCTGGGAAAATGCGGTGGAAAAGGTCAGCTATGGCGCGCGCCGCCGGTTTTTGCTGGGCAAGCAGTGCGATACCGTCATGAACTATCCGTGGCTGGAGGCGACGGTGGCGCTCTTAAAGGGCGGTAAGACCGAGGACTTTTATCATGCCGTTATGGATATTATAGAGAGTTATCCTCAGCCGGCGCTTCGGTGCTTGATGAACATTCTCTCCACCCATGATACCGCGCGTATTCTCAATCGTCTGGGGGCTGATTTTATTCCGCCCCGGGAATTTCAGGCGGATAATTATCTCTCCGAAAGCCAGCGTCAAAAGGGCGCGGAGCTTCTGCGGAAAGCCGCCTTTTTGCAGTTCTCCTTGCCGGGTATTCCCTGCATTTTCTATGGAGATGAACTGGCTATGGAGGGCTATGGAGATCCCTATTGCCGCGGTACCTATCCTTGGGATGGCGGCGATCGGGAGATGCTGCAGCTTTATAAGGAACTGGGCGCGGTTCGGAAGAACTTTCGACCCAATTTTGCCGGAGACTGCACTTTCGCGGCGTACGAGGATCAGAAATTGGTCTTTGATCGCGGTGCGATCCGCATCGCCATGAACCTGAGCGATCAGCCGTTCCCCATGAAGGGCGAACCCCTTTTGACCGAAGGTTATGAAAACGGGCAGTTGCTTCCCGGCGGCTTTGGGTGGTTCTTGAAATAATAAAAAATGGACTGTCCGTCGGACAGTCCATTTTTTTGTTTTATTGCGGCATAATTGTTGTATATACATGACTGTCGATGGTTATTGTCATGATATAGCACATTCCGTGAGATGCTTTTGATATTACTCGAATTTCGTTATTTCTAAAGTCAATAGCCGTTTCCTTTTGATAAGGAAATTTTTCAATATGAATAGCAATCAAATCGGTAGTTTTTATATTGTAAAAAGTCATTAATTTATATATTTTATTTTTATAGTGCATGTGATCCCTCCCATAAAACAATACCCCATATGGAGTATTTTGTCAACTCCATATGGGGTATTGTTTTATAGTTTTATCATAAACTATGCAGGAGGCTTCAATGATACGTTTAAGGGACTTAAGAGAAGATCATGATCTGACACAACAGCAATGTGCAGAACTTGCTCACATTAGCAAGAATTCTTATATTCGCTATGAAAACGGTCAGCGTGCCGTTCCCAGCGATGTAATCATTGCTTTTGCTCGATATTACAATGTTTCTGCTGATTACTTGCTGGGATTGACAGATCATCCTCGTAAACTCAAATAAAAAATGGACTGTCCGTCGGACAGTCCATTTTTGGTTTTATTTTAATGTTTCAATCAGTTCCGGCAGGGCGAGCTCGAATTTGACGCCGTACCAATGGTTGGGATCCTGCTGGGTGATCTCGATACATTTGAGGGTATAGTCGGCGGGGATCTTGGCGGCCTCTGGAGCGGTTTTGCCGTTCAGATACGCCCCGGTGAAGGCGGAGGCGTAAACGTCGCCGCTGCC
>JAZNVY010000065.1:0-6226 GCA_045593105.1 Eubacteriales bacterium | reverse complement strand
GGGCTGACAGCGGAGGGCGAAAGCACTCGGCTGTTTTATTTACTTGGTTTCTACAAGAATGTCCTCCGAGGGGCTGGCTTCTGCCGCTTGCTGAAGCTTTTCATCGTAGGAATAGATGGGCTTGACGTGCTTACCCTTGATCTTGCGATCGATATAGTTCTTGGTGATCTTAAAGACCAGCGGACTCATCACGACCACACCGATCAGGTTGGGAAGCATCATCAACCCATTGAAGGTATCGGAAATATCCCAAGCCAGAGAGGAGGTCAGCACCGCACCAAAGATGATGGTGCAGACGTGGGTGATCTTAAAGACGATCACAGACTTGGTACCGAAGAGGTATTCCCATGCCTTGGAACCGTAGTGAGACCAGCCCAGAACGGTGGTAAAGGCAAAGAGGAACATGGCGATGGCCACGAACTTGGCACCGATACCGCCCCAAGGCAGAAGAGTATTAAAGGCCGCACCCACCAGGGTCGAATCGGTGATACCCTCGGGCATGGCGCCGGTAGTGGCATTAAATGCACCGCTGGTCAGAATGATGAGCGCAGTCATGGTGCAGACGACCATGGTATCGGCAAATACCTCGAAAATACCCCACATACCCTGCTTCACCGGCTCTTTAATATTGGAATTGGAGTGCACCATAACCGAGGAACCAAGACCGGCTTCGTTGGAGAAGACGCCGCGCTTGAAGCCCTGGGTCATGACCTTGCTGACGATGACGCCGATGCCGCCGCCCACAAATGCCTCCGGCTTGAAGGCGCCCACGAAGATCGCCTTAAAAGCAGGCAGGATGGCATCGTAGTTGATGCCGACGATGGCAATACCGCCCACTACGAAAAGTACCACCATGAAAGGAACGATCTTTTCTGCCACGCTGGCAATTCTCTTAAGACCGCCCAGAACGATGAGGGCGGTGAGGATCATGACCAGCACGCCCAGAATGACGTTATAAAGGGAAATCCCTGCAAAAACCTCCATCTTGGAAAGCGCCGGAATATCAAACGCTACCGCCACGTTGGCGACGATCTTATTGACCTGACCCATGGAGCCGATACCGAAGGCGGCCAGCATGGTGAAGACCGAGAAGATGCAGGCCAGCGCCTTGCCCAGCCACTTGCAGTTCTTGAGGCCGCCCAGACCGTCCTGCAGATAGTACATGGCACCGCCGGACCACTCGCCGTTCTTATTCTTGCGGCGGAAATACATACCCAAAACGTTTTCAGAGTAGTTGGTCATCATCCCGAAGAATGCAGCCACCCACATCCAGAACACCGCACCGGCACCGCCTACGCAGATAGCAGATGCTACGCCGGCGATGTTGCCGGTACCGACCGTAGCCGCCAGCGCGGTACAAAGCGCCTGGAACGCGGAGATGGAGCCCTTCTCTTTCGTGTGGCCGATGACTTCTTTCTTAAACATACTGCCCAAGGTCTGCTTGAACCAGTGACCAATATGGCTGACCTGGAAAAACTTGGTCAGGCAGGTCATCAGAATACCGGTACCGATCAAAAGCACCAGACCGGGCATTCCCCAGACGATGCCGTTAATCTCGCTGTTAAAGCTCTCTAACCATTTCAAAAATTCCATCCAAAAAATCCTCCTTAAAATGCAAACAGACCGCTCGCCAAAAGCGAACGGTCTGCAAAAATCAAAAGAAAGATCTTTTTCAAAAAATTCCTCTTTGTCCTTTTGCCTGAGAGTTTCGCTCTTCGCTTGCCCCTTCGGCACCCAATTGAATGGGATTCTCCAAAGTTCTATCCCCTTACAGTCATCCTGCAAGGATCATATAGATATTCTGTTTTTGAAATAATGAAGCCATTTTAGCACAGTAAAAGGTAAAAGTCAAGGTTTTTTTGAAAAAATAATAAATAATAGAGAATAAAGAATAAAAAATGACGCAACCCGCCCCACGGGGCGGTTTTCAACCAATTTTATTATTTATTCTTTATTTGGCATGAAATGTGCCATTTTCCTAAGTTTTTTATTAGACCGCCCAAAATGAGTGCAGTTCTCGTCAACTCGACTGAAGGCGTATGTCGATACGCCGAGAGGAGAGTTGGCGGGAAATGTGCCATTTTCGGCGGTCTAACCTTTGACGGCGCCGGAAATTACGCCTTTGATTATATGCTTCTGGCAAAGGGCATAAAAGATGATAATGGGCAGAATGGCAAGGACTAAAAGCGCCATAAACGCGCCGTAGTCCACGGTGCCGTAGCTATCGGTCATGGCGGACTGGATGGCCATGGGGATGGTATAGTAGCCTTGGGTCTTATCCAGCACCAGGGTGGGAAGCAGGTAATCGTTCCAGACCCACATGGTCTGGAGGATGGCTACGGAGATATAGGTGGGCTTCATTACCGGCAGTACCACACGAAAAAAGGTCGCCAAGGGGGAGCAGCCGTCGATCATCGCCGCCTCCTCGATGGAGAGGGGAATGGATTTGACGAAGCCGGTGAACATAAACACCGCCAATCCGGATCCAAACCCAAGGTAGACCAAGGGAATGGTCCAGGGGGCGGTCAGCCCCAGCCGATCCGACACGTAGGGCAGGGTAAACATCACCATCTGAAAGGGCACCGCCATGGAAAAGACGAAGAGATAATAAAGCCAACGGCAGACCCTGCCTCCCACCCGGTCGATAAACCAGGCGGTCATGGAGGTACAGAGCAGGATCAGCCCAACCGAAAGCACCGTTACCAAAAGGCTATAGCCGATGGAACGGAAAAAATCGATGGACGCAATGCCCCGGAGATAGTTGGAAAAACCGACAAAGGTGGCATTAGTGGGAAGGCGGAACAATTGTTCCGTAATCGCCGTCTTAGTCTTAAAGGAATTGATCAGCAACACCACAAGGGGAAAAATATAGAGGACACTCACCGCCGCAAAGAGGACGGTAAGCGCCGTATTTCTGCGCTTTTCCATTACTGGCGTACCTCCTTTTGATGGGTACTGCGGAGCTGCAAGAGCGCCAGCGCCGCCACGATGAGAAAGAAGATGACTGCCATGGCCTGCGCCGTTCCGTGGGCTTTTGGTGTAGTGCCGTAGGTATTGCGGATGGTCATAGCCAGCATCTCGGTAAGCCGCCCCGGCTTGCCGTCGGTCAGCGCTAAGTTCTGATCAAAGAGTTTGAAAGAATTGGTAAGGGTGAGAAAGGTACAGATCGTGATGGAGGGCATCACCATAGGCAGGGTGACGTGCCGCAGGGTCTGCCAGCGGGTCGCACCGTCGATCCGGGATGCCTCCATCAGCTCCTCCGGCACCGCCTGAAGTCCTGAGATATAGATGATCATCATATACCCGATCTGTTGCCACGCCAGCACCACCACCAAGCCCCAAAATCCAAAGGTCGCACTATAAGAAAGATCCTTCCCAAAAAGAGGGATCAACACGCCATAGTTTATGATCATCTTCCAGATATAGCCCAGCACGATCCCGCCGATGAGATTGGGCATAAAAAAGACGGTACGGAAAAGATTGGTGCCCCGGATGCCCCGGGTCAGCGCCAACGCCACCGCAAAAGCGAGGGTATTGATGAGCACCACCGAAACTAAGGTAAAGACGGCGGTAAACCCAAAGGAATACCAAAACTGGCGATCGGCGGTAAAGACCCGGACATAATTGGCAAAGCCCACGAAGGTGGGTGCCTCAATGGTGGCATACTCACAAAAGGAAAGATAAAGACCCATGAAAAAAGGGACCACAAACCCAATGATAAAGGACACCAGCGTCGGGAGCAAAAAGATGGGGAACCATTTTTTCAACGTTTTGGGGGTCATTTTATCTTCTTAGCATCCTTTCAATTGGCCGCGTCGTATTCTTTCTTCCAGCCGTCCACAAAGGCGGTCTCCACCTTCTTCCAAAGCTCATCGGTCATCCCACCCTGGGCATACGCCAAGAGCGCCGCACCCAGGTCGTTCTTCCATTGATCGCTGGGAATGGTGGAAAAATGCCAAGCCACCGGCTTCATCCCCTCGTCCAAGGCGTCCTGCGCCTCCTGCACCAGGGGGTTGGTGGAGGACTTGGCGTTCTCAAAGGGGATCATAAAGCCCATCTCCTCCGCCAGGGTCTCGGTGCCGGTCTCGCTGGTCACCACCCAATTGAGAAACTTCAAGGTCGCCTGAATATCCGCCTCGGAGGAATTCTTATTGACACACCAATAGTTTTCACTACCGGTACAAAGACCTTGTCCCGCCTCTCCTTTTGCGCCGATAAAAATAGGCAGGAAGCCTACGTCGTCCTCGCCGATCTTTTCCTCCATCTCGTCGCTCCACGCCCAGGTGCCGTTCTGATAGAAGACCGCTTGGCCGTTATTGAATTCGCTGGCCGCCTCATCGCCGGTCTTGACGCCAATCTCGGTGGGCGCACAGGTGGCGTTATTCAAATAGAGATCCCAGATCTGGCGGTATTCGTTGAGATAGGTGCCATTGATGGCGTCGGTGGACTCCAGATCACGATCCACATATTCATGATAGATGGGCAGATTGGCAAGATGGGTCTTGAACCGCCAGTCGGAAGAAGCATCCATCCCGGCAGAAGTGAAGGCGCCCTTGATGCCGAGAGCCTCTTTTTTGCTCTGAATGTCCTCTACCATGGTCTTAAAGGTTGTAAAGTCTTTTACCTTGTCGATCGACGTCACCTTGGCATCGGGCAACGCGAAGTACTGATCCAGAAGATCCTCGTTATAGATGATGCCGTAGGTCTCCAAAACGTAAGCAATGGCCAATACACGGGAGCCGTCCTTCAGAGCAAACTCCTCGTTGGTCAGATGGCTGTAGACGTCGCTGCCGGAAAGATCGTAGCAATAGTCCTTCCAGGAGGCAAGCCCCACCGGCCCATTGACCTGAAAGAGGGTGGGCGCATTGGTCTTGACGATCTCAGCCGAAAGGGTATCCTCATATTCCCCCGATGCGGCGGTCACGATCGTCACCTTGACGCCGGTCTCGTCGGTATACTTTTTGGCAAGACCCTTCCACGCCGCATCCTGCTCCGGCTTGAAGTTGAGGTAATAAACACTCCCCTCCCCGCTCTTGCGCATGGCGCAGCCGCTCAAAAGACCGCATCCAATCAATAATACACATAAAATAGAAATCAGTTTTTTCATTGTAAATTCCTCCTTTATCTGTATTTTGGGTAAGAACGGAAGATTTTATGCAAAAGAATAAATAATAAAGAACGATGAATTATAAACGAAGAAAACCGCGCCGATGGCGCGGTTTTCTTTCCTTAAATTTGCATTATTTAAACAGTTTTCCCAGCTTTTCCATAAAGGAATTCTTTTTCTCAAAGTTTTTAGCGTCCAGGGTCTTACCAAACTCTTTGAGTATTTCCTTTTGCTTTTTGGAAAGGTTCCGGGGGATCTCCACCTCGACGGTGACGTAAAGATCGCCCTTATTCTTGGTGCCGATACGGGTGACGCCCTTACCGCGGAAGCGGAAGGTGCTGCCGGTCTGGGTTCCTTCGGGCAGGTCGTACTCCACCTTCCCCTCCAGGGTCGGCACCTGCATGGTGGCGCCCAGCGAGGCATCCACCAGGCTGATGGGGATCTTACAATAGAGATCGGTGCCCCGGCGCTCGAAAAGCTCATGGGGACGCACCCGGATATAGATGTAGACGTCCCCGTCCGGACCGCCGTTTGTACCGGCGTGGGCCTGGTTGCGCATGGTAAGGGTCTGATCGTTATCAATACCGGCCGGGATAGAAACCTTCAGTTTCTTATCCTCGGTCACGATACCGCCCTGACAATGGGCGCAGGGAGTCTTGATCTTTTTACCGCGGCCGCCGCAGGTCGGGCAGGTGCTTTGGGACTGGATATTACCGAGGATGGTGCGTTGAACGCTGGTCACCACGCCGCTACCCTTACATTGTGGGCAGGTCTCCAGCTCCTTGCCGTCCTTGGCGCCGGTACCGCTACAATGCTTACAGGATCTTCTCCGACGAAGGGAGATCTCCTTTTCACAGCCGAAGGCCGCTTCCTCAAAGGAGATGGTGACGTAGGTCTCGATATCCTCACCCTTCCGGGGTGCATTGGCATTGCGGCGTCCGCCGCCGCCAAAACCGCCGCCAAAGAAGGAGCTGAACATATCGCCGAAATCACCCATACCGCCCATGCCGCCAAATCCGCCGAAACCGCCGGCTCCGCCGCCATAAGAGGGGTCTACCCCGGCGTGGCCGAACTGGTCGTAGCGGGATTTCTTTTCCGGGTCGGAAAGGATGCCGTAGG
>JAZNVY010000064.1:0-2463 GCA_045593105.1 Eubacteriales bacterium | reverse complement strand
AGGCACACTCCGTAAGGAAGTGTGCCTCAAGCGGTCTTTTATTTTTTAATTACTTCCATATTCTTATTGATCTGGCTGAATTTCAGATCTGTCCGTTGCTCAATTTGCTTTCGGTATTCTGTCGGGGTGAAGCCGGTCTTTTGCTTAAAGACCCGGCTAAAATAACCGGGATCGCGGAAGCCGACGGTTTTGGCGATCTCGTCCATGGCGCCGTCACTATACTGGATCCGCTCCTTGGCGTGCTCCACCCGGAGGGCGATGATATATTCCTGGGGCGACATTTTATAGATCTTTCTGAAGCAACGGCGGAAATGCACCTCACTGATGCCGGCATCCTCCGCCAATTCCGCCACTGAAAGCTCTGCGTCCGTATAGTGCTCAGAGATGCGGTGCATTACCTCATCAAAAAGCTCCTGCTTGGCCTGGGGCAGATAGTTCGGCCGATTGGACCGGATCAGCTGGGCGTAAAGCTGATAAAGGAGACTCATGCTCTCGCTCTTATAAGCCAGCCCATGGGCGGCCCACTTTTTATAAAGCCGCATAAAGCTCATCTCGATGCCGTCGGTCCCCCGAAATACCTCATGGGGCGGAAGATCTTCCGTTCCCTCGTCAAAGTAAAAATAGACGTAGACCGTGCGGTAGTTTTCCGTCAGGATCCTGCGCTGATAATAGCAGTCCCGGGCGATAAAGATGACGTCGCCGGCCTGCATCTGCATGGCGCCATCCTCAAATTCATAAAAGGACGAGCCCTCCAAAATACAGATCATCAGATCCTGCTTACGGCGGACGATCAGTTGTCTTTGCCGCTCTTTTTTATTGGGGTAGTTGCGCTGAACCACCGAAAGGATCTCCTTGATCGGCCGTTCCCGGTCTGTAATGCTGAGATGTTCGCTCATTTCTTTTCCAACTTTCGGATATATTTAAAGGTCAACGGCCAGACCGCGCCGGCAAACAACACCAAAACGAAATAGGCGATCATCCGATGCAGCAGCTCGCCGGGCAGGAAATCCAAGAGAAGATACATCAATTCCTTTAAACCCACCGAAAGGAGCAGGCCGGGAATCCATTTCAAAAGCTGCACCCACCAGCAACCGCCGGTCTCATAGCGGATATAGCGTTGATCCAGCCAGTAAACGACGGTAAAGCCGGCCACCGCCCCCAGCATTTTATAAGCGTTTTTCAAGCCGCTGAAAAGCTCCTCGCCGCTTGCATCCGCCGGGAAGGGGAAGAATTCCATAAAGAGCACCTGACCCACCGACCAAAGGAGCAGCGCCAGCATCAAAAACTGCATCCCCTTAGGATGCTCGTTGGCCTTATGCACCAAGGGATAGAGACCGAAGATCAGCCCGGCGGCAATGAGAACGGATACCCCCACGTCCAGAGGGGTATGCACCCCTAAATACATCCGGGTCAGCGGCACCAAAATGCAGATGGCAATGCAGATCCACCGAAGCCAACGGCGGCGCGTCCAACGGGCAAGGCCGCCGAAGGTTCCCACCGCACTCTGGGTATGGCCGCTGGGGAAGGAATAGCCCGTTGCCTCCGGGACGGCGCTCTCCACCACCGTAAAATTCGGATCCTTGACCCAAGGACGGGGAACCCGAAAGGTCACCTTTAGCAGCTGATTGATCTGGGTGCCTAAAAAACCGACGGTCAAAAGATAATAGCCCTTGAGCTTATCCACACACCAAAGAAAAAACATCGCCACCGCCATAAAGACCGTTTCCTCCCCCAAATGGGTGAGGGTCTGCATGATCCCGTCCAGGATCGGATGACGAAGCCCTTCTAAAAAATACAGAAATTCCATGAGATCTCCTTCCAAATATTCTCATTTCATAGTATCACACCGATATAGAAAAGTAAACAAAAAATTACTCCGCCCATCAGATTTTGATTCGGTTCATATACTCCTTGGGCGTGCATTGAAATTCCTCTTGGAAGACGCGGTGAAAGGTGCGAAGAGAACCAAAGCCGCTCTCGAAGGCACACTCCGAAAGACTCTTCCCCTCCTGCATCAGCAAAATGCTTTCCCGCAAGCGAAGCATAGTCACGTAACGGCTGAAGGAGGTATGAAAAACCTCGGTGAAATAATGAGAAAGATACGCCGGGTGATACCCCAAAGCCGCGGCAGTAGATTGCAAAGAAAGCTCTTCCCTAAAATTCTCTTTCAGATAGCAAAGCAGGCGCGTAGACAACTGCCGATCCACCCGTTCTTGCCTCTCTTCCAATGAAAGAGAGTTCAAAATCGTCCCCAATGCGACGTACAGAAATCCGCGCTGGATCATTTTATCGTCGGTCTGCTTTATCTCTTCCAGGGCAAGATTGACCCGCTCAAAAACCGCCGCATCCCGAATAACAGGATCTACCACCTGCTTTTGATCCATCTCCTCCCTGAACTCTCCGCACAACGATAGAGGAACGATCAAAGTCCATATCAAGGTTTTTTCTTCCAATGCACGGTAT
>JAZNVY010000063.1:0-14840 GCA_045593105.1 Eubacteriales bacterium | reverse complement strand
CGCCGAGAGCGGCCTTGATCTTCCCCTTCAGCTCGCTATGCTCGTCGGTGGGCTTTTCCGCCTCAAAGCCGAGATCGGCGTCGGTGATATTCTTGAATTCCTTCTCGCCGTAGGTGCGGTGCATCTTGACGGCGAATTCATCCACATCCTCGGTGAAATAAAGCAGCTCGAAGCCCTTGGCGAGCACGCCTTCGGCGGCGGGCATAGAGCGGATCTTTTCCTTGGTCTCGCCGGTGCCGTAGTAGATATATTTCTGCTCCTCCGGCATCCGATCCAGATATTCCTTGAGGGTGGTATACTCCTCTTCCTTAGAAGAACGGAAGAGAATGAGATCCTGCAGGGTCTCCTTATTCAGACCCCAATCGCTATAAAGTCCGTACTTGAGGGTTCTGCCGAAGGCATCAAAGAATTTGGCATAGGTGGCACGATCCTTTTCGCAAAGGGCGAGCAGTTCTTTCTGGATGGTCTTGGTCAGGTTTTTAGAGATTGCCTTAAGCTGGTGATCCTGCTGCAGAAGCTCTCGGGAGATATTGAGGGAGAGATCGGCGGAGTCCACCAAGCCCTGGACAAAGCCGAAATAATCCGGCAGGAGATCGGCGCACTTCTCCATGATCATGACGCCGTTGGAATAAAGCGCCAGTCCCTTTTTGAAATCCTTGGTATAGAAATCATAGGGCACCGTACCGGGCAGATACATCAGCGCCGTATAAGTCAAAGAGCCCTCCACGTTGGTATGGATGGTCTTGACGGGCTCATCAAAGCCATAGCGCTGGGCGTGATAAAAGCCCTTATAATCCTCCTCGGTCAGCTCCTTTTTGGACTTCTTCCAGAGGGGAACCCGACTATTAAGGGTGGTCAGCTCGGTATACTCCTCATACTCCTCGCTATCCTCTTTTTTCCGGGAACGGGTCATCTCCATGGTGATGGGATACTTGATAAAATCAGAGTATTTCTTGACGAGATCCTGCAGACGGTACTGCTCCAGATACTCGTCGTAGCGTTCGGTCTCGGTATTCTCCTTGATATGAAGGACGATCTCGGTACCGGTCTCGGCTTTCTCTGCCTCGGTGACGGTATAGCCGTCGCTCCCCTTGGAGGACCACTTCCAGGCGGTCTCCTCCCCCTCTTTCCGGGAGGTCACGTCCAGTTGATCTGCCACCATAAAGGCGGAATAAAAGCCGACGCCAAACTGGCCGATGATATCGACCCCTTCCTTCTGCTCCTGCTCTGCCTTGAACTTAAAGGAACCGCTTTCGGCGATGGTGCCGAGATTTTTCTCCAGCTCCTCCTTATTCATGCCGATACCGTGGTCGGAAATAGTGAGGGTACGCTGCACCTTATCGGCAGAAAGGCGGATCTCATACCGCTCCCGATCGGGGGTCTTGCCGCTGCAAAGGGCATCGTAATAACTCTTATCCGATGCATCGGAGGCATTGGAGATCAGCTCCCGGAGGAAGATCTCCTTTTGGGTATAGATCGAATTGATCATCAGATCCAAAAGACGCTTGGATTCTGCTTTAAATTGCTTTTTTGCCATGTTTTTCGAACCTTCTTTTTGAGAAAATTAGCACTCTCGACTTTTGAGTGCTAATTTAGTTTAACGCTTTTTCCGTTATTTGTCAATAGTCCATTCATGAACTATTGGTTAACTTTTTTTCGATAAGCGGTGGGGGAAATGCCGACGCGCTTTTTAAAGGCTCGGGAGAAATTATGGATCGACGAAAAGGACAAGAGATCGGAGATCTGGCTGACCGAAAGCTCTCCCTCACGCAACAGCCGCTTGGCCTCACTCATTTTAAGACCGGCGAAATAATCCATGGGGCTCTGCCCCACCTGCTCCTCAAAAAGCTGATACAGCCTGGATTTTCCCATGAGAAATTCATCGCAGATATCCCGATAGGTCAGATCGGTATAAAGATTATTTTTTAAATAGGTAAAGATCAGTTCCATCATGGAGCTTTGCGCCAGTTCCAGCGAGTCCTCCTTGCGGATGATGCGCTCCGCGCCCTTGCCGCTCCGCTCCAGCACCAACAATAACTCCGTCAGATAACATTCCAGCAATTGCATAGAGCCGGACGGCGCGTGGGAGAAATCCAGGGGCTTTTTATCGGTGTATTCCCCCGGCAACGCCCCAAGGGCGGTCTTCGCCTCCTTGATGAAGAGGGTCAAGAGGGTCTTGGCGGTCTTATCCAGATCAAAGATCTGATCGTCGAAAAACTTCATCCCCTTGCCCCGGGCGGTAAAGCTGACCACCAGCATATTATTGGAAACGATCCTGTTGGAGATATGGGCATGGACCTCCCCCGGCTTATGGAAGATGACCTGCCCCTGGCGGAGCGTCCGCCCTAAACCGTCGGTCACCGCGATGATCTCGCCGCTATCCACGTAGACCAGCTCCCAGAAATCGTGCTTCTCCGGCGGATGGGAAAAGTCCTTCCCAAACTCAAAGTAATAAATGCTATTAAAGCCCTCGATACGAAAGAGCCGTGATATGGACTGCGTTGCAAACTCCAATTTTGCACCTCCGGAAAAAATGATAAATTTTAAACACCATAGGATAAATACAAATTTACGATCTTATTATACCATATTAATAGAATATTGCAAGATACGGAGGTAAAAAGCCATGAATGTGCTTGCCATCGGTTGTCATCCCGACGATATGGAAATTTCCTGTAGCGGAACGTTGGCTAAATGCGTCAAACGCGGTGACAAGGTCACCGTCTGCCACGTTTGCAACGGCAACATGGGTCACGAGATCATCGAAGCGGAGGAGTTGCGGCTGATCCGGGCGGCGGAAGCCCAGAACGCCGGCAAACTGGCCGGTATTGAGGTCGTCACCTTGGACATCGGCGATCTTTTGCCCAACGGCGCGGACTTCACCCAGCGCGACCGGGTGATCGAGCTGATCCGCAAGGTTCAGCCGGACTTCATCATCACCCATAGTCCCACCGACTATATGCCCGACCATCGGGAGGTCTCCAAGCTGGTCTTTGATGCGTCCTTCGGCGCCAGCGTCCCCCACTACGGCAAGGGCGGTAAGGCCGCCGTCACCCCTATCTACTACATGGATAATCTGGCGGGGATGAATTTCAATCCCACCGAATACGTAGACATTACCGACGAGATCGATCTCAAGCTGGAGATGCTGGAATGCCACGAAAGTCAGCTCAAATGGATGCGGGATCACGATCACATCGACTTCGCCGAATTCGTCAAGACCTGCTCCCGGTTCCGGGGCTTGCAGAGCGGCGTACAGTATGCAGAAGCCTTCTGCCAGGAAATGGTCTGGCCGAAGGTGACCACCAAGAGGTTACTGCCATGAAAAAGGTCGCTTGCGTTGGAATTTTAGTAGCAGACGTGATGGCGGCGCCGGTCACCGCCGCCCCCGAAAAAGGGCAGCTGATGCAGGTGGATGCCATCACCGTCCATAACGGCGGCAACGCCATGACCGCCGCCCTCAATCTCAACACCATGGGCGTATGCGCCTCCATGGTCGGTAAGGTGGGCGACGATCTTTTCGGGCGGTTTCTCCGGGAAAAGCTGGACGCCTCCGGGGTGGACACCGCCGGTCTGAAGATCGACCCCAACGCCCAGACCTCGGCGTCGGTGGTGCTTTCCGATCCCTCCGGTGAGCGCTCCTTTCTCCATTGCGTGGGCGCCAACGCCGCCTTTGGCATCGAGGATATCGACTGGAGCATCATCGAAAAGAACGATCTGGTCTTTGTGACCGGTTCCTTCCTCATGAACCGCTTTGACGGCGCGGAGACTGCTGCTTTTCTGAAAAAATGCCAAGAGATGGGCAAGACCACCTTCTTGGACGTCTGCTGGGACGCCAAGGGGCAATGGGGCAAGGTGCTGGACTGCTGTCTGCCCTACCTGGACTACTTTATGCCCAGCATCGACGAGGCAAAGATGATCGCCGGCTGCGAAGAGCCGGAGGAGATCGCCGAAGTCTTTATGGCAAAAGGCGTCCGAAACGTCGTCATCAAATTGGGCGGCAAGGGTAGCTATCTGCGGCTGCACGATTGGGAAAAGGGCAAGACCTTCCCGGTCGTAAAGGGGGTCACCGCCGTCGATACCACCGGCGCCGGCGATAGCTTCTGCTCCGGATTTTTGGCCGCCTTTGCCCGGGAAGAACAGCCGGAGCGGTGCATGGAGGTGGCCAACGCCACCGGCGCGCTCTGCGTCACCCAAAAGGGTGCCACCACCGGCATCCGTCCCTATGAGGATACCATTAAATTTTTGGAGGAACGAAAATGCTTGTAACCTTAAATGAAATTTTAAAGGACGCCGAGGAAAAGAAATACGGCGTCGGCCTTTTCAATATGCTGAACTTAGAGATGGCACGGGGCATCATTGAGGCGGCTGAGGAAGAAAAGAGTCCCTTGATTCTGGGCGTGGCAGAAGTTCACTTCCCCCTCATCCCCTTTGAATACGCCGCTCCCATCATGCGGCAGATCGCGGAGAACGCCAAGGTTCCCGTCTGCCTGCATCTCGACCACGGCACCGATTATAAAAAGATCATGGCCGCCATCAAGGCCGGCTTCTCCTCCGTTATGTACGACGGCAGCGCCCTCCCCTATGAAGAGAATATCGCCAACACCCGGGAGATCAGCAAGGTCGCCCATGCTTTGGGACTTACCGTCGAAGCGGAGCTGGGTCACGTGGGGATGGGCAGTAATGAAAACGATTTCAACTGCGAGGATCTCTATACCAAGCCGGAGCAGGTCAACGACTTCATCCATCGGGCAGACGTGGACGCGCTCGCCGTTGCCATCGGCACCGCTCACGGTCCCTACGTCAAGAAGCCGGTGCTGGACATCGGCAGACTGAAGGAGCTTTATGAAGTCTCCGAAAAGCCGCTGGTGCTCCATGGCGGCAGCGGTCTTACCGACGAAGATTTCCGCAACGTCATCGACAACGGTATCCGCAAGGTCAACATCTGCACCGAGCTTTGCATCGCCTGCAGAAACGCTTACCTCAACAGCGCCAACCATGAAATCCTCTTCGATGATGCCAAAAACGCCGTCAAAGAGGTTACCAAACAAAGAATGCAATTATTCGGTAGTTCTAACCGTTATTAAGGAGGAAAAAACAATGGATTTTTTGAGTACTGTAAAAGGAAGTATGTGTGAAGACTTCTTCCCCAAGGGCTGGGATCTGGAAAAGTTTGACGCCTGCTGCGAAAAGGGCGTCGCCAGAGAGGATTTCTGGCACAAGGATTTCAATCCCGTCGAGTGCGAGAACATTTATGAATTCGATACCCTGATGGGTCATGAGATCGCCATGCAGATCAAGACTGCCCGTGAAAAGGGCGAAAAGCTGGCGATGATCCTGCCGGTCGGTCCCATGGGCATGTATAAGTGGGCGGTCTATTTCCTCAACGAGTGGGATATCGACTGCAGCCACGTCTACACCTTCAACATGGACGAATGGTGCGACGCCGAGGGCAACACTCTGGCCAACGACAATCCGGCATCCTTTGAATACAGCATGAAGGAAGCCTTCTTTAACAAGCTGCGCCACACCATCCCCGAAGATCAGCGCAACTTTGCTACCAAGGAAAATCTCCCCACCTATCCCGAAAAGATTGCCGCGCTGAAGGCAGAGGGCGTGAAGCTGGTACTGGTCTTCGGTATCGGCCGTGCCTGCCACATCGCTTTCTGGGAGCCGCATTTTGCCGCAGAGTTTGCGTCTGAGGAAGAGTGGAAGAAGCAATGCTACCGCATCGCCGCTAAGCTCCATCCCCTGACCATCGAGCAGAACGCCATTACCAGCTTCAAGAGCCGCACCACCCTGGTCCCCTGCCGTGCCAATACGGTTGGCCCCGGCCTCTTTCTGCAGGCGGACTACATCATCGGCGGCTGCGACGGTGCTTTGAACCGCGGCATGGGCTGGCAGGGCATGAGCTTCCTCGCCACCCTCCACTACGGTCCGGACATCAACGTTACCTCCAGCTTTATGCCCACCCTCCCCGGCAAGCTCTTCTACTTGAAGGAACTGGCCGGTCCCTTAGTAGCTGAGTGCAACTAAATAAAAAATCCACCCCTCGGGGTGGATTTTTTAATTTAGTTGTCACATTTTGGTTCTCTCAAACGATTTACTTTATGAAAGGATTGCAGAGTGATCCTATTTGCATTATAATGAAATTGGAACAATGAAATCGAAAGGAGGGGATCTCCGTGCCACGGCAGCTGGTAGAACAAATTTACCATCAATATAAAAAGCTCATCAAGCATATTGCATACTCCCGGTTGCAAAACGAGCATTTGGCCGAAGAGGCGGTGCACGAAGTGATGCTGGCGGTGATCTCCCACACCTCGAAACTGCAAGACCGGACGCCGGAGGAGCTGAAAGCCTTCCTTTACTTAGTCACCCGAAACGTCTGCAACGACATCCTCCGCAAGGAGCTTCGCCGAAAAGCGGAGCCCTTGGAGCTACTCTGGGAGCAGCCCCAAAGCGGCGGCGATCCCCAGGAGCGGCTGGGAGAGCAGGTGCTTCTGGACTATATTCTGAAAATGCCGGAGCCCTATCGGGACGTCCTGGAGCTGACCGCCTTCTTTGGCTTTACCGCCAAGGAAGCCGCAAAGCTCCTGCATATTACCCCTGCCGCCTGCCGGAAACGGCTGGAGCGGGCGCGGACTATGCTCCGCGAAAAACTAACACTTGGAGAGGAGGAAGAAAGCCGTGTTTGATCCCAAAGAAAAAGAACTGCTGAACAAAGCATTTCAGCGCTATCATCAAGAAATAGATGCCGCTCTGCCGGAAGAACAATGGCAGGACACCGCCATCTCCCCGGAGCTGGAGCGCCGGATGGAAAAGACCCTCGGCAAGCAAACGAATTTTTATTATTCCTTTATCAATACCGCAGCCAAGCGGGTAGCGTGTATCCTTGCGGCAGTTTTGCTGGCCGCCACCGTCACCACCGTCAGCGTGGAGGCTTTACGCGAGGGGTTCGTTCACTTCGTAGTAGAGTTATTTGACGGCGGCAGTACCGTCGCCATGCCGGGCAAGCCCCATCCTCTGAACCCCAAGACCCCCGGCTACATCCCGGAGGGCTACCGACGGATCTCCGAGACCATCAACGACCACACCATCATCCAGTTCTACGGCGCAGAGCACCGCCGCAATTTCCAATTCTCTCAGCATCCAAAAGGCACCAATATTTCCGTCTATACGGAAAATACCGACTATCGGACGGTCACCCTGGGCGGTCAATATGAGGGCATCCTTTTTGAAAACAGCGGTGAGACCTTCCTCATTTTCAACGATACCGACCAAATGTATGCCGTCATCGGCGCCCTTTCCGAAGAAGAAATCCTGAAAATCGCCAACTCTCTTTTTGAAACGAGGTGAATTGCATGAAATTGAAAAGAATTCTATCCCTACTGCTTGCAGGACTCTTGCTCTTCTCTTTCACCGCCTGCCGAAGACCCCAGGAGACCTTCGCCAGTACCCTCCCCCTCTCGGACGAGGAATTTTACAGAGAGCCGATGCTGATCGTCCGTGCCTCTGTCATCAATCTGAAAAAAGAATTCTTCACCCACCCCGACGATGATCTTCATAACGCCCACGTCACCACCTACGACATTTCCATCTCCGAGATCTTTAAAGGCTCGGACGGCGTGGAGCTCCCCTTTGACGCGCAGGTCCATCTCCTCAACGGCGAGGGGCTGAGTGAAAAGCAGTACCAAAAAATCAAAAACCCCTTCCTCTTGGAGGTGGGTAAGGAATATATTTTAGGTCTTTCCTACCCGGAAGAGCCCTATCTGGAGCTGGGCGGATACGTCATTGAAAACCAGCATCTCTGGACCTTTGCGCTGAACCGGGACGGACTTTATGAAAACATGGATCGAGGGGCAAATCATAAAACCTTTGACCTCATCACCCTCAAAGAAAAGATCACCGCACTTTATCACTACGAGCCCGAAAACAAGCCGGTGGTTCCGCTCTATACGGTGGATGAGAGCATCAAGGATCCTACCATCACCGCCGAGCAACGGGAGCAGTTCTTTGAATTCGTCCAGAAATGGCGGGTGGATGCGATGTATGAATTCACCCCCGAAAAGCCCATGGAATTGGAGCTGTTCAAATACTACTGCGCCTATTTCGTCACCGACGAGGAAAAAAGCTACACCGATATGGGGGTCAACTACACCGGCGCCGCCATCGAGCGGATCGCCAAGTGGTTTGGCACCACCTATAATCTTAAGGACGATGAACTGGTCTTTTTGAAAGCCGGCTCTCTTCGGGATCTGCCCTTTGCGGAACTGATCCAGTATAAAGAGGAAAAGGTGGACGGTAAGACCCTGGTCACCGCACGGTGCATCCAATATAGCTTCCCGGAATACTACTATATGGACTGGTCCCAGGTTTCCCAGATGGAGTCCTACGCCGGTCATAAGCGGATGATCCTCGACGGCTACGTTCCTTCCGGCTACGAAACCTATTCCGTCTTTGATTTCTCCTTCTATACGGAAGACGGCAAAACTCCCACCCAATTCGTTGCCTATAACTGTTACTACCCGGAATCCTTCGATAAAGGCTTCCCCCTACCGGATTTCATCCCCGGCGAAAACGCCGAGCCCAATCCAAAAGAACCGGCAGAAACCACGCCGGAGCCGGAGGTTGACCCACTTCCGCAGGTCACGGTGGTACGGGATGAAACACCGGAGCTGGAAAAGCTCGCAAGCGGCGTCTTCTACTACGGAATCAAAGAGTTCTATCCCATATTGAACGGCAAACAGATAGATTTTAAAGAACTTTTGGATACCGATCCGCAGGCAGTGGAAAAATTGCTGAACCAAGCAAAGGAGGATGCCAAGAAAGAGATTTGCACGGAAGCCCAGAAATATGACGGCGGCACTACTTCGTATATATACAAGGACTACCGCATCGTTAATTTTCATGCTTCTATTCCGGACATCGAAAACCCGGATAATCATGAGTATTTAGAAGGGCTTGTGATCGGGCCTCCGGAGATGGAATATAATACCGTTTATGATATGCTTATGCGTGATTTCATGTCGTAACAAAAAAGGACTTGTGCCGTTGCACAAGTCCTTTTTTAAATTAATCTTTATGGGAAAGATAGATCAGGTAGGCGTTGATAAAGCCGTCCAGATCGCCGTCCATGACGGCGTTGATGTTGCCCATCTCAAAGTTGGTACGGTGATCCTTCACCATGGTATAGGGCATAAACACGTAGGAGCGGATCTGGCTCCCCCAGCCGTTGCTCATCTGGTCGCCCTTAATATCCTCGATCTTCTCCAGGTTTTCGCGCTCTTTGATCTCGATCAGTTTGGATTTGAGCATCTTCATACACATATCCCGGTTCTGGAACTGGCTCCGCTCGTTCTGGCAGGAGACCACGATTCCGGTGGGCAGGTGGATCAAGCGAACGGCGGAGCTGGTCTTATTGACCTTCTGACCGCCGGCACCGCTGGAACGGAAAACTTCCATCTTGATGTCCTCGGGGCGGATCTCCACCTCCACGCTATCGTCGATCTCCGGCATGACTTCCACCGAAGCAAAGGAGGTCTGCCGCCGGCCGGAGGCGTCAAAGGGGGATACCCGAACCAGGCGATGGACACCCATCTCGCTCTTGAGATAACCATAGGCGTACTGGCCTTCCACCAGGATGGACGCGCTCTTGATACCGGCTTCGTCGCCGTCCAGATAATCCAGCACCGTCACCTTATAATCATGGCGCTGAGCGAACCGCAGATACATTCTGTAAAGCATCTCCACCCAATCCTGCGCCTCGGTACCGCCGGCACCGGCATGGAAGGTGAGAATGACGTTATTCTGATCGTATTCGCCGCTCAAGAGGGTCTGGAGATTGGCGGCCTCCAGCTTTTTCTCATAGTCCTCAAACTCGCTGACGACCTCGCTCTCCATTTCATCGGGATCCATCTCCGCCATTTCCAGGAGCGCCTCTAAATCCTCATGCGCCGAGACCAGCTTTTCAAAGTTCTCGACCGTCTTTTTACTATTCTTAATCACCTGCAGAACCTTCTGAGAGTTTGCAATATCATCCCAAAAGCCGGGCGCAGCGGTCAACGCCTCGTCCTCCTCGATCTTTACCCGAAGGTCGGCGATCTTCAAGGCGCGCTCCAGCGTTTCCAGATCTTTTTTAAACTCGTTAAATTTCTGCTTATAATCTTCGATAATGATCATGCTATTCCCTCGCAATTTTATTCTCATGATATCTTACCATATTTTCTCCGGGATTGCAATAAAAATCTGCCGACCCCAAAAAACTATTTACTTTTTCTTTAAATAAATATATAATATACAATGTATAACTATATAAAGGAGTAATTAATCTTGAAAACCAAGCATTGTTTTCTCAGCGCGGCGCTGATCGGCATTGCCGCTGGCGTCGTTCGCATCCTGCAATATATCTGGGCGATCGATCCCCGAGGCTTTTACTTAGGAGGTCGCCTTTCGGACTTTTTGGGCGGCTGTCTGGTGGGGCTTTTAGCGGTGGGTGCCCTCTTTAGTCTCTTTTGCGGTATCCGGCAGAAAAAGAACCCGGCCACCCTCTATCATTTCGGCAAAAGCACCCCCACCCGGCTTTTATTCCTGATACTGGCGGCGGTCTCCGTTTCCGACGGCATTTTCCGTCTGGCAGGCGGCCTTTCCTTCCCGGCAGTGCTCTGCTTTTTGGGTGGAATTGCCTGGCTGATCCTGGCTCTTCGCGGTACCTTTCCACCCTTTATGGAGCTGCTGCCCCTTTTGCAGCTGGGCGGACTGATCGTCGATTATTTCCGCAGTACTTATAAGTATATCCAGATCAGCGAATACAGTCTCAGCCTTTTAGGTCTTTGCGCCATGGCCTATTTCGCATTGGTACTGATCAAGACCTTGGCTGAGGCAGAGTGTCCCAGAGGACGGTTGATCACCGCAAGCTCTTTCCTGCTGATTTTTGGCGTCACCTCATTCCTGGCACCCTTAGCCGGCGGATTTGAATGGAGCAAGCTGCTCTTTGCCGTCCACGGCTTTACCTATTGCCTTTTGGCGGCGCTGACGCTGATCTGGCTGCCGGAAAGCAAAAACGATCAAGCGGCTCCCATCGAAACACCCAACCCCGATACCATGAACGAATACATCTCCGATCTGCCGGAGGTTCAGGAGGATGAACAAGATGTCTTATAAGATTTACGGACACCGCGGCAGCCGTACCCGTCTGCCGGAAAATACCATGCCCTCTTTCAAATTAGCCTTAGAAGAAGGCGCAGACGGCTTGGAAATTGATATTCGCACCACCAAGGACGGCGAGGTGGTCATCTGCCATGATGCCGACCTCAAACGGGTGGGCGGCGTGGATTTCACCGTCTCGGAGCTTACCTGGGAGGAGCTTTCCAAGTTCTCCGCCCATTGCCCGGAGGTATTCGGCGAAAAATATAAAGATCAGATCTTCGTCCCCCGGCTGGAGGAGCTTTTGGCGTATCTTACCACCAACGATGCCATTCTCAATATTGAGATCAAGCAGCAGCCCGATCGGGAATACGGCGACATCGAGAAAAATACCCTGGCGCTGGTGGAGCAATACGGGCTCAAGGATCGGGTGTTCTACTCCTCCTTTGACCACTATATTCTGGTTAAGCTCAAGGAACTGGATCCCACCGTCAAAACGGCGATCCTCTATTCCTCCCCCATCTACCGGGCTGCCGCCTATGCGAAAGATTTAGGCTGCTTCGCCACCCATCCCAGCATGACCGGCGCACTGCAGTATAACGATCTGCAATTCACCCGGGAGCTGGGGATGGACTGCAACGTCTGGACCATCAACAATACGGATAACGCCAAAAAATTAGTAGAGCTGGGCGCCACCGGTATCATCACCGACGTCCCCTTGGAGACCGTTCGGGCACTCCGGGGATAAAAAGCCTTTCCATAGGAGAAAATACTCCTATGAGAAAATTTTGGATCGTATTAATTCTATTATTATTTTTCACCGCCACCCTATGGGGCATCGAGGCGGCGTCTGCCGGCACCCATGAGATTTTGGGAGATTCCGGCTATATCAATTTTCTATCAGAGGTATTTTCGTGAATCAGAAGAACATTCGTAACTTTTCCATCATCGCCCATATCGACCACGGCAAGTCCACCATCGCCGACCGGCTTTTGGAGCTTTGCAACACGGTAGACAAGCGGGAGATGGAGGATCAATTGCTGGACAATATGGATCTGGAGCGAGAGCGCGGCATTACCATCAAGGCGCGCGCCGTCCGGCTGGATTACCGCGCCCAAAACGGCGAAAATTATGAGATCAACCTCATCGACACGCCGGGGCACGTCGACTTCAACTACGAGGTTTCCCGTGCGCTGGCGGCCTGCGAGGGTGCGGTGCTGGTGGTGGATGCTTCTCAGGGCATTGAAGCCCAGACCCTTGCCAATACATACATTGCGTTGGACAACGATCTGGAATTGATCCCGGTCATCAATAAGATCGACCTGCCTGCCGCCGACCCGGATCGGGTGGCGCACGAAATCGAAGACGTCATCGGTCTCCCGGCGCTGGACGCCCCCAAGGTATCGGCAAAAAATAACATCAATATGCAGTCCGTTCTGGAGGCGGTCGTTGAAAATATTCCGGCACCCAAGGGGGATCCCGGCGCACCGCTTTCGGCGCTGATCTTTGACAGTTATTACGATAGTTACAAGGGCGTCATCGTCTATATCCGGATGATGGAAGGCACCCTCAAGACCGGTGACCGCATCCGCATGATGGCTACCGGCGCGGAATTCGACGTCGTGGAATGCGGCTTCCTCCGCCCCTTAGGGTTTGAGGCAAGCGGCGTTCTTGAGGCCGGCCAGGTGGGCTACCTCACCGCCTCCATCAAAAGCGTGGAGGATACGCGGGTGGGTGATACTGTTACCCTGGCGGAGCGTCCCTGCACGGAGCCTTTGCCGGGCTATAAGCCCTGCACCCCCATGGTCTTCTCCGGTATCTATCCGGCAGACGGCGCCCGATACGACGATCTGAAGGAGGCGCTGGCAAAGCTGAAGCTCAACGACGCATCCTTCCTCTTTGAGCCGGAGACCTCCATCGCCCTGGGTTTTGGATTCCGTTGCGGATTCCTGGGTCTTTTGCATATGGAGATCATCCAGGAACGGATCGAGCGCGAATTTCTCATCGACATCATTACCACCGCCCCCTCGGTCAGCTATCGGGTCACCAAGACCGACGGAACGGTCTTGCAGATCGACAACCCCACCAACTATCCCGACCCGGCGGAGATCGCCATGACCGAGGAGCCCTTCGTCAAGGCGGATATCATCTCCCCAAAAGAGTTTGTGGGAAATATCATGGATCTCTGCCAGGATCGGCGCGGTATCTTTAAAAATATGAGTTATATCGACACCGATCGGGTGAATATTCATTACGAGCTACCCTTAGGCGAGATCATCTACGACTTTTTTGACACCTTAAAATCCCGTACCCGCGGTTACGCCTCGCTGGACTACGAACTGGCGGATTATCGGGATTCCCAGCTGGTCAAGCTGGATATCATGCTCAACGGCGAGATCGTGGACGCCCTTTCCTTTATCGTCCATAAGGATAAGGCCTACCCCCGTGCCCGGCGGATGGCGGAGAAGCTCAAGGAGCACATCCCCCGGCAGCTTTTTGAAGTGCCCATCCAGGCCTGTATCGGCGGTAAGATCATTGCCCGGGAGACCGTCAAGGCCATGCGGAAGGACGTCCTTGCCAAGTGCTACGGCGGTGACATCACCCGTAAAAAGAAACTGCTGGAGAAGCAGAAGGAAGGTAAAAAGCGGATGCGCCAGCTGGGCAGCGTAGAAGTGCCTCAGGAAGCCTTTATGGCGGTGCTAAAGCTGGACTCCTAAAATGCTTTCCCTTTATCTTCATTTTCCGTTTTGCAAGCAAAAGTGTGCCTACTGCGCCTTTTATTCCGCCCCTGCATCGGAGGAGATCAAGGAGCGGTACGCCGCCGCCCTCTGCCATGCCATCCTGGAGGCCGGCAAGACGGACAAGCGTCCCCTTTCCACCCTCTATTTAGGAGGCGGTACGCCGGCGCTTTTGGGTGCCCATCGGCTGCAGCAGGTCTTACAGACCGCAAAGACCGCCTTTTCCTGGGCGCCGGAGCTGGAATGTACGGTAGAATTAAATCCGGAGAGCACTACCCCGGCGCTTTTGCAAGCGCTGAAGGAGTCCGGCGTCAATCGGATCTCCTTGGGGGTGCAGTCCCTTCAGGATGAGGCACTGGGCACCTTGGGACGGCTGCACGATCGGGCGCAGGCACTCTCTGCCCTTTCCATGATCTTTGAGGCTGGATTTACCAACGTCAGCGCAGACGTGATGTTTGGTCTGCCGGGGCAGACCCCTGCCCATTTTGAGGAAACGCTGGACATTCTTCTTTCCTATCCCATTACCCATCTATCCGCCTATTCTCTCCAATTAGAGGAAGGAACGCCCCTCGGCGAGACTGCCTCCCCCATGGACGAGGATGCGGAGGAGGCCCTTTGGCTGCTTCTCTGCCGCAAGGCGAAAGAGGCCGGCATGGAGCATTACGAGATCTCCAACTTTGCCAAGCCCGGCTTTTACTCCCGGCACAACATGGCCTACTGGCGCCGTACCGACTACATCGGCCTTGGTCCTGCCGCCCACTCCTTTTGGAACGGAGTACGCTATTCCTATCCTGAGGATCGGGAGGACTTTTGCCGGGCGCCCTGGCCGCTTCGGAACCCGGAGCCCATTGCGCCGGAAGAAGCGAGAGAGGAGACGGTCATGCTGGGGCTACGCACCTTTGAGGGAATTCCCCTCTCCATCCTGCCTACCGGCATAGATCTTGCCCGGTACCGGGA
>JAZNVY010000062.1:0-2896 GCA_045593105.1 Eubacteriales bacterium | reverse complement strand
CGGCGCGTCCGGATCTTCTTGCGGTTCTTTAAACTCTTTTTCTTGGTGTTGTAGAGCGCCGATACCGCCAGGAGAAGCAGGAAGCAAAGGGCAAAAGCAAAGCTACAATATCCCACGATCTTCAGCATTACTTCTTCTCCTCCTTCACTTCGGCGATCTCACGGAACGCCCCGATCCCATCCCGGGAGCCCAACTGATAATCGGTGCGATCCCCGGCGCCCAAAAGCTTGCCGTCTTCCGTCACCAAAAGGGTACAATTCTTTCCGGCCGCCCAATCTGCGATCTTTTCCCGAACGCTGTGCGGCGTATCGATGGCGCTGTCCTTCAGCCCCAGCTGACCCAGGTGGTTACGGCCCCAGCCGAATAAGGTCTTTTCCGCCTGCGCAAAGGCTGTTCCGCCGGCAGCCTCGATCCGGGTCACGTTTTCCAGGCTCAGAACCTGCCCAAAGACCGCCGCCGGCTTTGCCACCTTCTTTTGATCCTCTTCGGTCGCTCCCTCAGGAAGCTTGCCGTCGCCGATCTCCCGACCCAATTGCCCGTAGCAATCGTTGCCGGCCGTCCAAACGGTTCCGTTATTTTTCAAAAGCATTAAAAAGTCCTCGCCGGCGGCAATATCCTTGCAGTTTTCTGCCAGCTTTACCGAAGCGCCTTGCGCATCCTTATGCCCCAGACCGAACTGCCCGTACGCATTGTTCCCGACGCCGTAGACGGTACCGTCTCCCTTAAGATAATAAAGGGAGCGTCCGGTCAACACGACCTTTTTCACCTGATCTGCTAACTTCTCGTTGATTTTGTCCAGGCGTTCCACCGCCCGACCCAGCTGGCCGTAGGTATTCACGCCCACCACGTAAAGGTTGCCGTTCTTTTTCAGAATAGCACCCACCGTCCCGGAAAGCGCCATATCGGCAACGTCACTTTCGATCTTCGTAAATTCCGTCACCGTCTCCGCCGTCTGACCCGGGATCAGTGCGTTTTTATTGTTCCCTTTTGCCAAAAGCGTTCCGTCCTTTTGCAGGAGATAAAAGGTCTCTCCCACCCGGCAGATCTTCTGCACGTTGGTTTGGATCTTCCCGCTTTCATCGAGGGCGGTCATACCGACAGTTCCCCAGCCGTAAAGATCTCCCTTTTCCGTCACGGCGAAATTACTGCCCTCGCCGCAAAATACACCGGCAACCTTTCCGCTCACCGTGGCAGGGGTCAGCACCTCCGCTTCACTCACCTGCTTGGAAAGTTCCTTTTCATGGGCACGGTTATCCAGATAGGTCGTCAGCTTGGTGCCTAAGAAGGTACCGCCCAAGACGACCACCACACCGCCGATCATGATCCAGACCGCCAGCGGCGAAAGCACCGCCGTCAGCTTACGCCATACGGCTTTTACGGGGTTGGTCTCCCCCTCCACGCCCTTGGCGTTCGGAAGGTAACATACGATCAAGACGCCGAGAATTCCAAAAAGAAGCCCCAGCCAGCCCCATCTGCGCCGCCGTCCCTTTAAAGCGGCGATCTCCACCGCAAAAAAGACACAGGTCACCGTGTAAAAATAAATCAATAAGACCGCAACTGCTAAAATCAATTTATCCATGCAGCGCCTCCCTTTAATTATTCTTCAAAAAATAAGCTTTACTGATTTTTTTAATTATTTTATCAGCAAGAATTCCGCAAAGAGCCCCTAAAAAGAGTCCAAACAACACGTCCGTCAAATAATGGACGGTAAAATACATTCTGGAAAAACCAATGAGCGCCGCCAAAAGGAGAGCCAAGGCACCCCATTTCTTATGATAGAAAAAGATGGAGGTCGCCGCCGCAAAGGAAGAGGTGGTATGCCCGGAGGGACAGGAAAAGCCGTGGGGCTCCGGAATTAAAAGAGTCATTTCCGGCCAAAGGGTAAAGGGTCTGGGTCTGGCGATAACGTTCTTTAAAATCACCTCACCCAGTAAAAGCCCCGCCACTAAAGCAAGCCCCATGGTCCACCCGATCCGCCGCGTCTTTTTGAAGCAAAGCAGCGTAAGGGCAATGAGGATCCAGCCGATCCCGTACTCTCCGAAAAAGGTGATCCCTTTCATGATAGGGGTCAGCCAATCCGCAGCCAGTACCTCCCGGATCCATTCTATTATTCTGACGTCAATCTGTTGCAACCGTTTTTTCCTCCTGCTTCTTCACCGGGAACGAAATGGTAACGATGGTTCCCACCTTCGGCTCGCTTTCGATCTCCAGCGAACCTCCGTGAAGCCGCATGATCTCATCCGAAACGCCCAGCCCGATACCGCTGCCGCGCTTCTGGGACTTTCCCTTATAGAACATATCTTTAATATGCGGCAGATCCTCCGGCGTAATTCCTTCACCGTGATCCTGCACGATGAAAAGTGCCTGTTTTTCCCGCACCCGGGCAGCGATCTCGATCCGTCCGCCTTTATAAGAATGCTTGATAGCATTATCAATGACGTTGAAAAAGACCTGCTTGACCCGATCCTGATCCACCAACGCCGGAATGGAATCCTCCTCCGGAACATATTCGATGAGGATCTCCTCACTTTTGGCACGCTCGCTCATCATAAAGACGGTTTCTTCAAATTCTGCCAAAAGATCGCACTGCGCCACCGTCAGCTTCATGCTGCCGTTTTGCATCCGGCTCATATCCAGAAGCTCCTCCACCATCTTGGAAAGGCGCTCCGTTTCGCTATAGATGATCTCCACGCCGCGCTTAGTGGTGCCGTCCATATTCTCCCCGGCGGCCAGCATCGTCTCCGTCCAACCCCGGATGGCGGTCAGCGGCGACCGCAGTTCATGGGAGATGGAGGAGATAAATTCATTCTTCATCCGCTCCGTCTGAGAAAGCTCCTCTGCCATGGTATTGATGGTGGTGCAAAGGGCACCGATCTCATCGTCCTTTTCCACCTGG
>JAZNVY010000061.1:0-4525 GCA_045593105.1 Eubacteriales bacterium | reverse complement strand
GCCGGTCATCGCCAATAAAATGGGCGGTTTTTCCGGCCCTGCCATCATGCCGGTGGCACTTCGGATGATCTATCAGGTCTATGAGGCGGTCAAGGTGCCCATTGTGGGCATGGGTGGTGTATCCTGCGCTGAGGACGTCATTGAAATGATGCTGGCCGGTGCTACAGCTGTGGAGGTCGGTGCCGCCAACCTCAGAGATCCCATTGCATCCAAAAAGATCGTAGAGGATCTGCCGAGAGTAATGGAAAAATACGGTATTACTGATTTGAAATCTATTATAGGAGGAGCACACTAATGGGCAAGGACGTCATTATCGCTTGCGATTTCGCGAGCAAAGAGGAAACTTTGAAATTTTTGGATCTCTTCAAGAATGAGGAGCGCAAGCCCTTTTTGAAGATCGGCATGGAGCTTTTCTATGCAGAAGGTCCCGCCATTGTACGGGAACTGAAGGAGAGAGGTCATAAGATCTTTTTGGATCTCAAGCTCCATGATATCCCTAACACAGTAAAAAAGGCAATGGCGGGTCTTTCCCGGCTGGACGTGGATATGACCAACCTGCACGCTTCCGGTACCATCTCCATGATGGAGGCCGCCTTGGAGGGGTTGACCCGTCCCGACGGCACCCGTCCCATGCTGATCGCGGTGACCCAGCTCACCTCCACCGATCAGGAGCGGATGGAGAAGGATCTTCTCATCAAGGAGCCTATCGACCAGGTCGTCATGCACTATGCCTCCAATGCGGCAAAGGCCGGTCTGGACGGCGTGGTCTGCTCTCCCTTGGAGGCGGGTAAGGTGCACGATACCTGCGGCAAAAACTTCGTGACCGTTACCCCCGGCGTTCGCTTTGCGGATGGGGATATCGGCGATCAGAAACGTGTTATGACCCCGGCAGAGGCCAACAAGATCGGAAGTGACTATATCGTCGTGGGTCGTCCCATTACCGCGGCAGAGGATCCGGTGGCTGCTTACCGTAGATGCGTTGAAGAATTTTGTGACTAAGAGCATCTTTTGAGCGCTTTTCGCTCATCTCTCACTCGAAGGGCAAATAGCCCGACTCTTAATATAGTCGGGAGCACTTTTACGCATGGTAAAAACATAAAATACGGAGGTTTAAAATGGAAGGATATAAAAGAGAGTTTATTCAGTTTTTAGAGGGTGCGAATGTTTTGAAGTTCGGCGATTTTACTGCCAAGTCCGGTCGTAAGATCCCCTATTTCGTCAACGCCGGCGAGATCAAGACCGGTGAGCAGATCGCAAAGCTCGGCGAGTTCTACGCCAAGGCTTATTTTGAAAAGGTCGGCAATAAGAAGGCTGTCCTTTACGGACCTGCCTATAAGGGAATCTCCATCGCTGTCTCCGCCGCGGTGGCTTTGGCCAAGGAAGGCCTGGACGTGCCCTTCTTCTTCAACCGCAAGGAAGCCAAGGATCACGGTGAGGGTGGTATCTTCGTCGGTTATACCCCCAAGGCCGGGGAAGAGATCGTCATCGTAGAGGACGTCATCACCGCCGGTACCGCCATCCGCGAGAGCATGGCAAATCTTTCCGGTCTGGAAGGCACCAAGGTCATTGCAACCTTCGTCATGGTTGACCGCAAGGAAAAGGGTCAGGGCGAAAAGGGTGCGATGCAGGAGATCTCCGATGAGTTCGGATTCCCCGTTTACTCCGTCGTAGACGTCTACGATATTATTGAATATCTGGAAGAGGACGAAAAGAACGCCGAGAACGTGGCGCGGATCAAGGCCTATCTCGCGGTCAACGGTGCAAAAGCATGAGAAGTCTGATCGATATTTTGGAACTCACTACCGCCGAGATCGATGAACTCATTGCGGTGGCAGAGGATATAATCGCAAAGCCCGAAAAGTATCGGGACAGCTGTCGGTATAAGAAGCTGGCCACCCTCTTTTTTGAGCCCTCCACCCGGACGCGTCTCAGCTTTGAGGCTGCTATGTATGAGCTGGGCGGTAACGTCCTTTCTATGGCGGATGCCGGATCCTCTTCTGCCGCAAAGGGCGAGAGCGTGGCAGATACCGCCAAGACGGTCAGCTGCTACGCCGATATCATCGCCATGCGCCATCCTAAGGAGGGCGCACCCCTGGTGGCGGCGATGAACGCTTCCATCCCCGTGATCAATGCCGGTGACGGCGGTCATAACCATCCTACCCAGACCTTGGCAGATCTTTTGACCATCTGGCGTGAGAAGGGAAAATTCACCGGTCTGACTATCGGTCTTTGCGGTGACCTGAAGTTTGGACGGACGGTTCATTCCCTCATTTCAGCACTTTCACGGTATAATGACAATAAGTTCGTTTTGATTTCTCCCGAGGAATTGAAGGTGCCCAGCTACGTGATGCAAAAGGGAATCAGCTACGTGGAAACCACGGATTTAGAGGCGGCTTTGCCGGAACTGGACGTGCTTTATATGACCCGGGTTCAGCGGGAACGCTTCTTTAACGAAGAGGATTATCTCCGGCTGAAGGATAGTTATATTCTTACTCCGGAAAAACTGAAAAAAGCTAAGAAAGACCTTTCTATCCTGCACCCCTTGCCGCGCGTCAATGAGATCAGCGTCGGGGTGGATGCGGATCCCAGAGCGGTCTATTTCAAGCAGGTGCTGAACGGGAAATACATGAGAATGGCGCTGATCCTCAAGCTCTTGGAGGTGGAAGTATGAAAATAGATGCCATTAAAAACGGATTTGTCATCGACCATATTACCGCCGGTCGGGGGATGGAGCTTTATCGTCTTTTGAAGCTGGATCACCTGGATTGCCCGGTGGCCATTATTCAAAACGTGGTCAGCAATAAGATGGGCCGCAAGGATATTATCAAGATCGACGGCGATATTGATATAGATATGGATATTCTGGGCTACGTAGATCCGGACGTTACGGTGGATATTATCAAGGATAGCATTTTGGTGGAGAAACGCTCCATCGAGCTGCCTGAGGAACTCAGAAACGTGATTTTCTGTAAGAATCCCCGGTGCATCACCACCACCGAGCAGGAACTGCCCCATATCTTCCGCTTGACCGATCGGGAAAAGCGGATCTATCGCTGCCGTTATTGCGAGGCAAAAGCGAAATGATAAAAAACGGGTGCTTAGCACCCTTTTTTTGAGTCTATTAACAAATAAAAAAGCAGAGAACACGGTGTGTTCTCTGCTTTTTGTCTGTAAAGGGTTATTCCTTTATACCGCCGGCGAAGCCTTCGTATTCCTTGAGGAAGTCTTCTGCAGTTTTGACCATCAGTATTCCGATCTTATCACCGTCGAAACCGACGTTGATATTAAAGTTTCCGAAGTAGGTATCGATGATCTGCACCTTAATGAAGAACTGCTTTTCGCTCACCCAGGCGGCAGAGGCGGCGCATTGATACAGCCGGTCGCCTTCCTTGGTGCCCATCAGGTCGGCATAGCCTTCCTGGGGGAAGAGGGAGAAGGCGTTGCGGCAGAGGCCGAAGGGAATCTCCTTATCGCCCTGGGCGTTGGTATAGCGGAAGAAACCGCCGTTTTCTTTAAACTCAAAGGACACCTTGGTGATGCCCATGGGGTTTTCCAGCATCTTATAAGTGACGCCGTTGATCTCCTTCTCCAGAGCGGCATGCTTTTCGCCCTTGGCGGCGTAGAGGGTCAGGGTATCGGCATACTCCGCCAGAGCACGGAGCGCCGCTTCATCGTGGGGAAGCGGCTCACCGGCAGGACGGCTGACCAGGTTGAAGAAATTATCAAAGATGATCTTTTTGGCAGCCGGGTTGCCCTGGTTATCCGCATTATAGACCATGATGATCTCCTTATCGGGGATACAGAGGGCGAACTGACAGCCCATGCCGTTGAAGAAGAAGGAGTTATCAAAGGAGCGCCAGATCTGGTAGCCGTAGCCTTGATCGTCGAATTCATTCAAGCCGGTATTATTACAGCTGATCTGCTTGGCGCAGGCGGCGGTGACGTATTCCTCATTGAGGATCTGTTCGCCTTCGTAGCGCCCCTTATCCATACAGAATTTTGCGACTCGCAGAAGATCCATGGGACGGCAGATGAGGGCGGAATCGCTCCAGGAATGACCGCCGGGGCAAAGCAGGCAATCCATCTCGCCGACACCGATCTTATCGAACAGTTTTACGCGGAGATATTCCATCAGCTTCATACCGGTGACCCGCTCTACCAGTGCACCCAGGACGAAAGAACCCTCACTGTCGTAAGTAAACACCGTACCGGAGGGACGGGAGTTTTTGCTGGGGTTTTCAAAATAGTGCTGCACCCGATCCTCGGGCTTATCCACGAACCAGCTCCGCTTGGGCAAGGAAGTGGCCATCAAGAGGGTATGGCGGATGGTCTGGTTGCGGAAGTTTTCGTCCGGTTGGCATTCGTATTCCTTGGGGAAATACCGGATCAGCTTATCGTCCAGCCTGATCTTGCCGTCCTGCTCCAAAAAGCCGATGGCCAAGGCTACGAAGCTTTTCGTGACGGAATACATCCGGTGCATAAAATCCTTATGGAAGGGCTTCCAATATTGCTCGAAAACGATCTT
>JAZNVY010000060.1:0-8494 GCA_045593105.1 Eubacteriales bacterium | reverse complement strand
CTGCGGTTGGTCTCCCCCATTTTAAGGGCAGAAAGCCGCACCACGTAGTCCAGCGCCGGATTGAACGTAACGGTATAGATCATTGCAATTCACCTCCCTTTAATCATAAAGGAAAACCGGCGTAAAATCAATCTTTTCATTGACACTTTTTTGGATAATGGCTATACTTAATATAGAATATAAAGGAGGCGAAAGCCATGATAAAGTGTACAATCTCCCCCGAAGAAGTAGCCCGTGTCAAGGGTCTTGGTTTCCTGCGGGACAAGCTGACCCCCGATTGCTTTAACGCCCGGGTCATCACCCGAAACGGTAAGATCACTGCCCGGGAGGCCGCGGCCATTGCCGAGGCGGCAGAAAAATTCGGCAGCGGCGAGCTCGCCATGACCAGCCGAATGACCATCGAGCTGCAACGCATCCCTTATGAAAACATCGAACCGTTGATTGCATTTCTGGCTGAATACGGCCTGGAGATCGGCGGCACCGGTCCCAAGGTGCGCCCCATCGTTTCCTGCAAGGGAACGACCTGCCAGTATGGTCTGATCGATACCTTTGCCCTCTCCGAGGCCATTCACGAACGGTTTTATAAGGGTTATCACGACGTAAAGCTCCCCCATAAATTCAAGATCGCCGTAGGCGGCTGCCCCAATAACTGCGTCAAGCCGGATATCAACGACCTGGGGATCATCGGTCAGCGCGTCCCGGTCGTGGATCTTGCCGGGTGCAAGAGCTGTAAGAAATGCCAAGTGGCAGAAAACTGCCCCATGAAGGCCGCCACCCTGGACGGCAAGATCGTCATCGACCCAAAGGTCTGCAACCATTGCGGACGTTGCGCCGGGAAATGCCCCTTTAAGGCGGTCAGCCACCCGGAAAGCGGCTATCGTATCTATATCGGTGGACGCTGGGGCAAAAAAGTCGCCCGGGGCATCCCCCTCGGCCGGATCATCACCGATCCGGAGGAAGTGCTTCAGATCGTGGAGCGCGCTATCTGCTTCTTCCGGGACGAAGGCATCCCCGGCGAGCGGTTTGCCGAAACCATCGAACGGCTGGGCTTCGACTATGCCGAGAAAAAACTGCTGGGCGAATAAAATGAAGCGTCTATTTGCCCTGCTTTCCGTCATTCTGTTCCTGCTCTCCGGCTGCCGCGCCGCACCGGAACCCCAAAGCACCTATCAGCGCGTGGCGGTTCTCTTCTCCTCCTTTGCAGAGATCTGGCAGTTGGCCGGCGGCGAGGTGTCCATTACGGTGGGCGAGAGTATAGAACGCGGTATTTGCCGGGAGGACGTCCCACTGGTCGACCAAGGCGCCGGCAAGACCATCGACCTGGAATTACTGCTCTCTTATGAGCCGGATCTGGTCATCGGTTCTGCGGACATCGCCGCCCATTGCGATGCGGCGGCAGTGCTGGAGCAGGCAGGAATTCCTGTCCGGTTGTTCCGGGTCGATACCTTTAAGGACTATCTGAACTTTTTGAAATACGCCACCGAGATCACCGGCAATTCAGCCGCCTATCAAAAGTACGGCGTGGATCAGCAAAAAGAGATCGACGCCATTCTGCAAAAAGCATCCGGCATCCAAGCCGCCCCGAAGGTGCTGTTCATCCGTTCCGGCTCCGGTGCCAGCTCTGCCAAAGCCAAAAAGGCAGACCAGCACTTTGCCGCCGGAATGCTCCTGGAATTGGGCGCCGCAAATATTGCCGACCGCGTGCCCATCCTGCTGGACGGCTTGAGCCTGGAGGAGATCCTCCGGGAAGATCCGGAGCATATCTTCATCTCCACCATGGGGAAAGAGGCGGCCGCCAAGGCCTATATGGACAGTCTTTTGGCGCAGCCTGCCTGGCAGGCACTCTCTGCGGTGAAAAACCGGCAGTATACCTATCTCCCCAAGGAGTTATTTCAATATAAGCCAAATGCCCGATGGGCAGAGGCATACCGCACCTTAGCATCTATTCTCTATCCGGAGCAATTCGATGAATAAGAATTATACGCCAATTCAAAAAGCAGGAGGGGTTGCCCTCCTGCTTTTATTGGTTTTTATTGCCGCGCTGACCGCCCTACGCTGGGGAAGTGCCAGCCTGACCTCCGCCGAATTCTGGGGCGGTCTTACCGCTAACCCAGCCTATCCCACGGAGACCTTGATCCTCTATCAACTGCGCCTGCCCCGTATCCTGGGCGGTGTTTTAGCAGGGATCGGGCTTTCCGTTTCCGGCGTTCTGCTCCAAGGCATTACCGGCAACGAACTGGCAGGCCCGAATATCATCGGCATCAACGCCGGTGCCGGCTTTGCCACCATCCTGCTCCTGTACTTTGCCCCCGCCCTTCCGGCGCTTTTGCCGGCCGGTGCCTTTTGCGGCGCCCTTCTCACCGCCCTCTTGATCATCGGCATTGCCGGGCGGATCGGCACCTCCCGGGCGACGGTGATCTTAGTCGGCGTAGCGGTGACCGCCCTGCTTAACGCCGGCATCTCGCTGCTCTCCCTTTTAGACCCGGACGTGCTGGCGTCTTATAATCATTTTTCCATCGGCGGTCTGGCCGGGATCTTTCCGGAGGAATTGGCGATCCCCTCGATCCTCATTCTTTTATCGCTGGGGTTGGCGTTGCTTTTTGCCGGACGGATCGACGTCCTCTGCTTGGGCGACGATCTGGCGCTCTCCTTGGGCGTTCGGGTACGGACGCTTCGCATCCTTTGCTTGGTTTTAGCCAGCGCCTCAGCGGCGGCTGTGGTCAGCTATGCAGGACTTTTAGGCTTTATCGGCCTGGTGGTGCCCCATATAGCCCGTCGGTTCGCCGGAGGCGGCATCCGCCGTCAACTGCTCTTTGCTGCGCCCTTAGGCGCATTGCTGATGCTTTTGGCGGATCTGCTGGGGCGCTTGCTTTTCGCCCCCTCCGAACTACCGGTCGGCATCCTGCTGGCACTCTTAGGGGCACCCTTTTTCTTTTACCTCTTAATAAGGAGGAACCGGCATGAATATTAAAAACCTCTCCGCCGCTTACGGCAAAAAGCAGATCCTCACCCATCTCTCTTTTTCCTTAAAGCCCGGCACCTTCACCGCCCTCATCGGCAAAAACGGAAGTGGTAAAACCACCCTCTTAGGGTGTATCAACGGCCGTATTCCTTATACCGGCGAGATCCTGCTGGAGGAGCGTCCTTTGGCCACCTATTCGCCCCGGGAAAAGGCGCAAAAGATCGGTCTTTTGCCCCAGTTTCTCCCCGATACGGCGCTGACCGCCGCCCAGTTGATCACGCTGGGACGGAACCCCCATACCGGACTGACCGGCCGTCTGCAACCGGCAGATCGGGAGGCCATCGCCTCCGCCGTTGAACTCACCGCCACCCAAGACCTGCAAAACCGCGCGGTTCGCACCCTTTCGGGCGGTGAACGGCAAAGGGTATATCTGGCGATGCTCTTGGCGCAGGACGCGGATATTCTCCTGCTGGACGAGCCGACGGCGCACACTGATATCGGCTTCACCGCCGAGTTTCTCCTGCTTTTACGCACACTGGCGGAAACCCAAAATAAGACTGTCCTCGCCGTCCTGCACGACCTCAACGGCGCAGTAACCTACGCCCACCAACTCTTACTGCTGGATCAAGGCCGGCTGGCCGACCCCGAGGAGATCGAAACGATCTTCGGTGTTCGCAAAGTCCCCTATACGGAAGACGGCAAGACTAAATATTTTTACCATTAATAAACCGACGAGGCACCTGCAAATTGCAGGTGCCTCGTTGGTTATTCTTTATTGAAACGATCTTGAATTGTCTTTAGTTCTCGCAGGGCATCCGCATCCTCTGCCGCCGGAATACGGTCGGTATGCAGGCTGGTCACCAAGGGGATCTCCCCCTCCACGCCCAGTTCTCTGAGGATGATGCAAGCCGTCCGATAAGCGATTTCCGCACCGCCGGTTCCGCCGCCGGTCAGAATGACCGCGCCTTTTTTCCCTTGGAGCCTCGGCTCCTTGCGGAAAAAACGACTGCTGAAATAGGTCTGTGCCCGGCTTAAGAGGGTCAGCAAGGGACCCGGCAGGGTGCCGAACCAGATGGGAGAAGCGAGGATGACGCAATCGCTCTCCTCCATCATGCGGTAATAGTCCTGCATCCCATCCCGGATACTGCATCCCTCATGGGTACGGCAATAGCGGCAGTCCAGGCAAGGGCTGACCTCTGCCGCAAAGGCAGAAAGCTCGGTCACCTCGCCCGGCAGATGAAGCGCCGCGATCAAAGATGCGGTATCTCCCTTTTTCCGGGGAGAACCGTTTAAAATTAACGTCTTCATCAGTTATCCAAAAAGTCCTTCAGCTTGCGGCTGCGGCTGGGATGACGCAGCTTCCGGAGCGCCTTGGACTCGATCTGACGGATACGCTCACGGGTAACGTTGAATTCCTTCCCCACTTCCTCCAAGGTACGCTGACGGCCGTCACGCAGACCGAACCGCAGCTCCAGCACCTTTGCCTCTCTCGGGGTGAGGGTGGAAAGCACCTCCACCAGCTGCTCCCGGAGCATAATCTGGGAAGTGGCCTCCACAGGTGCCGGGATATCGTCGTCGGGGATAAAGTCGCCGAGATGGCTGTCCTCTTCCTCACCGATGGGGGTCTCCAGGGAGACGGGATCCAGGGCGATCTTCAGGATCTCCCGGACCTTTTCCTCCGGCTGGTTGATCTCCCGGGCGATCTCCTCGCTGGTGGGATCACGCCCCAGCTCCTGCACCAGCTGACGGCTGACGCGCATCACTCTATTGATGGTCTCGACCATATGCACCGGAATACGGATGGTACGCGCCTGGTCGGCGATGGCACGGGTGATGGCCTGGCGAATCCACCAGGTCGCATAGGTAGAGAATTTATAGCCCTTTTCGTAATCAAACTTTTCGACGGCCTTGATCAGACCCAAGTTCCCCTCCTGGATCAGATCCAGGAAATGCATGCCGCGGCCGACGTACCGCTTGGCGATGGAGACCACCAACCGCAGGTTTGCCTCGGAAAGACGCTGCTTCGCCTTTTCGCCGGCGGCAATCTCTTTCTGATAGAACTCCAACTCTTCGGCAATGATCTCAGTGGGCAGATTGTCGTACGCCTCCAGATCCTCCTCGGGGATCTCTTCGCCCTTTTCACGCATCTCCAAAAGACGCATCAAACGATTGGCCTCCGCACCGCGGAGCATGGTCTTGGCAAGCTCGATCTCTTCCTCTCCGCTCAAAAGGGGAACCTTACCGATCTCTTTCAGATAGACCTTGACGGGATCGTCCACCAAGGTATGCTCGCCGGCTTCCGCCTGACCGGATTCCTCGTCCTTCTGCTCCACGATCTTGACGATACTGGAGATATCCTCAATATCGTCCACCGAGTCCTCGATGATCTCGATGCCCTGCTCCTCCAGCATATCGTAAAGTTTTTCGATCTGTTCCGGATCCAGGCTCACCTCGTCCAGAATATCCATGATCTCCCGGTTAGAGAGAGAGCCCTTGCTCTTGCCCAGCTCGATCAGTTCTTTGTAAAATGCCTTTTTTTCAATATTCATCCTTTAATCTCCTTTATTTGCTGCATCAACTGCTCCGGCGTCAGACTGTTGGTGTCCACCCGCTTGGCGCCCTCGCTCTTTAATATTTCTACGCACTCCCGGAACTGCTCCAAGGGATCCCCATGCAGGACCGGAGTGTTGATGAAAAACGATATTCTGGCCATCTCTTTATCATCGAAGGCCTTGGCAAAAACCGGCGTCGCGGCGTCCGGATTATTGCGGTATTCCTCTAATAGGAATTCATAGACCCGGCGGTTAAACCCGGTAATAAAATCCTGCGGAGAAAGTTCCTTTTCCGCCAGACTCCAGTAATCGGCGTGCCGCACCAGAATAGCGAGGATCATTTCCTCCGCCCGGGCGGCGCGCGGTGCGCCGGCTCGCTCCGGATTGACCCGGTCGTAGGTGCCTTTCAGCTCCTGCTCGCCGCTTCGGATCTCCTTGCGTTGCGCCGCAGATTTTTTGCGTTTGTAAACCTTGCCCACTTCCGCGCGGACCGATTCCGAGCTGATGCCCAGCTCTTTACTCAGCTTCAGCACGTAGACGTCCCGCTCCACCGCACTCTCGACCGTAGCCAGTACTTCGACCGCCTGGCGCAAGTATTCCACTTTCATGGCGGTATCATTCAGATCCAGCCCGGCTTTTAATTTTTCCAATTGGAATTCCACCGGGGTCTTGGAGCTCTTCAAAAGCATGGCAAACCGCTCTTTGCCGTAGGTTTTGATAAATTCGTCCGGGTCCTTGGCGCCGTTCATCTGTAAGACGCGCACCGGGATGCCCTGCTCCTCCAAAAAGCGGATCGCCTTATCCGTCGCCTTCAAGCCGGCGGAGTCGTTATCAAAGGCGACCACCACCGTCTTGGCGTATTTCGCGAGGATCCGCGCCTGCTCCTTGGTAAACGCCGTCCCCAAGGGTGCCACCGCGCCGGTAAAGCCGGCCTGGGAAAGGGAGACCACGTCTAAGTTTCCCTCGCAAAGGATCAGCGTCCCCTCCGGCTCGTTTTTTGCAAGATTCAAACCAAAGACGCAGTTGCCTTTGATATAAATGTCGGTCTCCGCGGAGTTGAGGTATTTGGGCTGTCCGTCTCCCAGGATCCGCCCGGAAAACGCCACCACGTTCCCCCGAAGGTCAAAGACCGGGAACATCACCCGATTGCGGAATTTATCGTAGGTACTGCTGCTCCGCTCACTCCGCGCCAAAAGTCCTGCCGCCAGCATTTCATCCGGCGAGAAGCCTTTTTCCCGCAGATGATCCTTCAAGGCGTTGAAGGAGTCCGGCGCAAAGCCCAGCCCGTAACGGACGATGGACTCCTTGGTAATGCCGCGGTTTAAAAGATAGTCCAGCCCCTCTTTCCCCTTGGGACTGATCAGGTTTTGATAGAAAAAACGGGCGGCCAGCTTATGCATTTCATACATCCGCTCCCGTTTCTGCCGTTGGTAGGCCGCATTGCGGCTTTCCTCCTCCGGCAGGCTCATGCCGGCACGCTCCGCCAGATAGCGGATGGCCTCCATATAATCCAGATTTTGATATTTCATCACGAAGGTGATAACGTCTCCTCCGGCACCGCAGCCAAAGCAATAATAGGACGCGGTCTCTTCAAAGACGGTGAAAGATGGAGTCTTTTCCCCATGGAAAGGGCAAAGGCCGGTATGACGGGTGCCGTTCCGTTTTAACTGTACGTACGGAGCGATTGCATCCACAATATTATTGCGGCCTTTCAGCTCCGCCAGAAAACGGCTGTCCAACGCCATTAAAATTCCCATCCTTTCGGTAAGTATATTTCCTTATAAAGTGCGACAACATAAGTATCGGTCATCCCTGCCAGATAATCCAATACCGCGCGCTCCGCGCCCTCCTGCTCCATGACCGGCTTGTACTCCGCCGGAATGGCATCGGTTTTTTCCATAAAATGGCGATACAGCCGCTGCATCAGCCGCTCGGCTTTTGCCTCCTCCGCCTTGGCGCGAGAACCGGTATAGACCCGCTCAAACATGAACCTGCGCAGATTGGCCATGGCATTGCCGATCTCCGGCGCAATGCTGACCTCCGGCAATAGGGATACCTGATTGTTGTTCAGGCTGTGATCCACCACGCCCCGTACCAGGGTGTTGATCCGGGCGCCATGACTGTGCCCCAGGATCTCCGTAGCGTCTGCCGGCAGATCCTCCTCACGGATGATGCCGCCGCGGATGGCATCGTCAATGTCGTGGTTGATGTAAGCGATGCGGTCGGATAACCGCACCACCTGCCCCTCGTAGGTCTCGGGAAGCTTGTCTCCCGTATGGCCGGCCATGCCGTCCAATACCTCGTAGGTCAGATTTAAATGCTCCAAGACCGAAGCCACGCGCACGCTCTGCTCGTTATGGCGAAACGGCACCGAAGCAATGGCGTCCAAGGCACGCTCTCCGGCATGACCAAAGGGGGTGTGCCCCAGGTCGTGCCCCAAGGCGATCGCCTCCGCCAGATCCTCATTCAACCGAAGAGCCCGGGCGATCGACCGCGCGATCTGGGAGACCTCCAGCGTATGGGTCAGCCGCGTCCGGTAATGATCCCCCGAGGGGCTCAAAAAGACCTGCGTCTTGTGCTTTAACCGCCGGAAGGCCTTGGAATGGATGATCCGGTCCCGATCTCTGCTGAAGCAAGTCCGTAAAGGGCAGGGCTCGATCTCCTCCGCCCGACCCCGACTGTCCTTGGAAAGGCAGGCAAAGGAAGAAAACTGCTGTGCTTCAAATTGTTCTTGCTGCTCACGAAAATTCATCCTTTTATACCTCCTAATTAACCTATACAAGAAAACAGACAAAATACCTTTATTTTTTCCATAATATTTTTCTTGACAAATAAAAACCTACCCTGTATAATATATTAGCATTCAAAATGATCCATTAGCTCAGCTGGCAGAGCATTTGACTTTTAATCAAAGGGTCCGGAGTTCGAATCTCCGATGGATCACCAAAAAAGCAGAGCACCCCAATGGGGTGCTCTGCTT
>JAZNVY010000059.1:0-2255 GCA_045593105.1 Eubacteriales bacterium | reverse complement strand
GAGAAAAAGATCAACCTGATGCTCAAGACCAGCGATCTTTCCACCGAGGACATGGAATGCTTTAAGGTGGACGGCGACAAGCTGACCCTTCAATGGGCAGACAAGGAAAAGGAATTTTCCGTCAAGGAGGTGGAGCGCGCCAGTCTGATCGACCCCACCAAGCCGATGATCGCCCTCACCTTTGACGACGGTCCGGGGCGCTACTCCCGACAGTTTGCCGATCTTTTGGCAGAATACAACGGACACGGCACCTTCTTCGTCTTGGGCGTCAACGTACCGACCTTCTCGGAGAGTCTGAAATACGTCTATGAGATGGGCAATGAGATCGGCAGTCATACTCAAAGTCACAAAAACCTCAACCTGCTTTCCGAGTCCGGCATCCGGGCGGAGATCGACGATGCGGCGGAGGCCATTGAAGAGGCCATCGGTGCCAAGCCTACCGTTATCCGCACCCCGTACGGCAATGCCAACAGCAAGGTCATGAACATCATCGACGGTCCCATGATCAAATGGAGCGTCGATACCTTAGACTGGCAGAGCCGGGACGCGGTCGCCGTCAAGAACAAGATCCTGCAAAACACCAAGGACGGCGACATTATCCTCCTGCACGAGATTTACAGTTCCAGCTACGAAGGTCTCAAGATGGCGTTGCCGGAGTTGGCCAGAAAGGGCTATCAATTTGTAACCGTCAGCGAGTTGATGCGGTATCGGGGTGTCGAATCGGTACCGAAGCACATCTACTCCTGCTATCCCGAAAAATAAAGGAGATCAAAAAATGAACGAGCATTGGATCGCAGGATGGGGCTGCCCCATCACACACCCGGTACGGCGTTGCGCCGAATGGATGAAGGACACCACCGTCCGTCTGCAGATGCAGATGACCGTACCCGGCAGCTGCTTAAAATTTCAGTTTTCCAACATCTTCGGTGAGGAAGACGCCATCATCAGCAAAGCCAGCGTCAGCGTAGCAATCAAGGAAAAGGAACACAAAATGGACGCAGAGCGCTGCGTACCCATCACCTTTGACGGCGGCAAGGAGCAAGGCGTCATCCCGGCCAAGGGATTTCTCACCTCCGATCCGGTGGAATTTGATCTGGATGCCGGCGAGATTTTAACCCTCAACCTCTACTTCGACGATTTTACCAAGCTGACCACCTGCCATCGGGGCGGCGAAGCATTTCTCAATCGTTGGTGCTGCGACGGCGACCAAACGCAGGCGGCAGAGCTGCCCTTTGGCGTAGAGGGCGGAGCAGAGGTTACTCCCTTTATCCACACCATCGAAGTCCTGGCACCGGAAAACGCCTATGCCATCGTCGCCTTTGGCGATTCCATCACCTCCCAGACCTGGCCGGATCGGCTGAAAAAGCGGCTGATGGAGCTGGGGCGCGAGGACGTGGCCATCGTCCGGAAGGGCATCGGCGGAAGCCGGGTGCTTCGGGAATATCAGGCACGTTCCCTCAACCATTTCGGCCCCAAGGGGTTGGATCGTTTTGAACGGGAGGTCCTGCTTCCCGGCGTCAAAAAGGTCTTTATCCTCCACGGCATCAACGACATTATCCATCCCACCGAAAACACCAATCCCTACCGCCCCAAGAGCGATCTCCCCACCGCAGAGGAGTTGATCGAGGGGTTGCAATACTACATTGATACCGCCCATGCCCACGACATTGCGGTATTCCTCTCCCCCATCCTGCCCTTTGAGGGCTATTCTTCCTACAACGAGGAACGGGAAGCCATCCGGGAGAAGGTCAATTACTGGATCTACCGGGAAGCCCCGGTGGAGGGCATCCTGCCCTTCGAGCTGGCGGTCTTAAATCCGGATAATCCCATGGCGCTCCGACCAGAATGCGACAGCGGCGACCACCTCCATCCCAGCGGAGAAGGTGCTCAGATCATGGCAGACTCCATTCCGGAAGAATTTATCTAAAAAAGGGCAAAAATAGCCTAAGCTGCAAAGGTCAGAACAAACAAAAAAATTTACCAAGAAGTCTGTATAATCATAACCACCGGCCGGTGGTTTGCACAGCCGCTGTAATAGGTGCTGAAAGTTTGACACCGTATTACCATTATAGGCAGCCGCTCACCTGCGGCTGCCTTTTTTGTATAACGAAAACTCCTCTTTTTATAATAACAAAAAGAGGAGTTATTTTAAAGCATTAATTATACATCAAAGACACCTAAGATGATGATGCCGAATACGACCAGCAGGATGCAGGCGTAATGCTTCCAGGAGAGCTTCTCCTTCAGGAAGAGAC
>JAZNVY010000058.1:0-10787 GCA_045593105.1 Eubacteriales bacterium | reverse complement strand
CAGAGAGGCAAAGTAGTTTGCGGTCTGGTTGGTGGCTTTTTTAATATCCTTAAAGGTGAAGCGGCGCTCGTTTTTATGGACGTCCAGATGGAGCATTGCCAGCTTATCGGGATACTTATCGGCGATGGCGTCCACGATGTCAAAGCCGTAGTTAAAATTCTCGGTGTTGACGAACTCGATCTTTTGCAGACCGCCATGCTCGTCTTCCTGGGTTTTGACGAATTTCTCGCAGATGAGTGCCTCGGACTTCTTGGCAGTCACGATGCTCTTGCGGACGGTGGACTCCTTGGTCTCCTCACCGGGCAATACTACTGCCAAAAAGACGCAGTCCGCGCCGTCTACGGCGATCATGCCGTGGGGAGTAGAGGAATTATAATAAATGCTATCGCCCTCATGCAGGACTTCGGTATGCTCGCCGATCTGCACCTTCAGGGAACCGCTGAGGATCAGGTCAAATTCCTGGCCGCTGTGCTTGGTGAGGTGGATGGGCTTATTTTGCTGGGCAGGATCGTATTCGTAGCGTACGTGGTACGGCTCTGCGATCTTATCCCGGAACATCGGTGCGAGATTGCGGATGTCGATGCCGTCCTCCTGTGCGGTGGTCTGACCTTGACCCTTCCGGGTGACGGTATAGCTGGAAAGACGGGCGGAATGACCCTCCAAAAGCTCGGTCAGTTCCACGTCAAATGCCAGGGCGCACTTATGGATAAAGGTAAAGGGAATATCTGCCTGAGCGTTTTCGTAAATCAGATATTGCTCCCGGCTGACTTCGGTCTTGGCAGCCATCTCGCCGACCGACCATCCCAGAATGTCCCGCATCTCCTTGATACGGGCAGCAATCTCATTCAAGCGCATCATAGCAGTGTTGGTGTTCATAGTTCGTTCTCCTTTGCAAAAATAATAAAGCTCGTCTCAAATTTCTTTGAGACGAGCTTTGAAAATCAAATACCCGCGGTACCACTCAAATTGCATCCAAAGGATGCCACTCAGGCTCTATCAAGCCGTATGCATTCACGCAGCAATCACGAAGGGCGCCTACCTATCGGACCCTCAGCTCGGAAGTGATGGGAAATTCAGCAGTCCTTTACCGGGATCACACCACCCCCGGCTCTCTTTGAAAATCGTTGCCGATTCCGTCTTCGTCATCGCTTTTACTATATGAAATTATGATTATTTTAGCACCGCTTTTCGGCGTTGTCAATAGGTTTTTTGAAAAAATTATTTCAGTCCTAATTGCTCGATGGAGTTTTCTCTCATCTTATATTTCAGGATCTTACCGGCAGCGTTCATGGGGAAGGAATCGGTGAGGATGAAATAGCGGGGCACCTTATGCATCGCCATATGGGAGGCACCGTAGGCACGCATCTCTTCCTCATCGGAGGTCTGACCCTCGTGCAGGATGATCCAGGCGCAGCATTCCTCGCCGTAGCGCTGGTCGGGAACGCCCACTACCTGCACGTCGCGCACCTTGGGATGGGTGAGATAGAATTCCTCGATCTCCCGGGGGTAGAGGTTTTCACCGCCGCGGATGATCATATCCTTCAGCCGACCGGTGACCTTATAATATCCGTCCGGGGTGCGGCAGCAGATGTCGCCGCTATGCAGCCAGCCATCGGCGTCGATGGCCTCGGCAGTCGCCTTGGGCATCTTATAATAGCCCTTCATGATATTGAAGCCGCGCGCCACGAACTCGCCGTTCTCGCCGTCCGGCAGTTCTTCCCCGGTCTCCGGATCGATGATCTTACACTCCACGCCGGGGAAGGCGGAACCGACGGTTTCCACCCGGTGATCCAGATCCTCATTGACCTCGCCCATGGTACAGCCGGGGGATGCCTCGGTCTGACCATAAACGCTGATGATCTCGCGCATATTCATCTCCACCGAGGCGCGGCGCATCAGATCTGCCGGGCAGTTGGCACCGGCCATGATGCCGGTACGCATATGGGAGAAATCGGTCTTGCTGAAGTCCTCGTGATTAAACATGGCGATGAACATGGTCGGGACGCCGTTAAAGCAGGTGATCTTTTCATCGTTGATGCAGGCCAGCGAGGATTTGGGAGAGAAGTAGGGCATGGGGCAGATGGTGCCGGCGTGGGTCAACAGGTTGGTCATGGAAAGCACCATGCCGAAGCAATGGAACATCGGCACCTGGATCATCATGCGATCCGCGGTGGAGATATCCATCCGGTCGCCGATGGTCTTACCGTTATTGATGATATTGCGGTGGGTCAGCATGACGCCCTTGGGGAAGCCGGTGGTACCGGAGGTGTACTGCATATTGCAGACGTCGGCCGGTTTGACGGCTGCCGCTAAGCGGCGAACCTCCTCCAGGGGAATGGTATCGCCTGTTTCTACGAACTCATCCCACTCTAAGCAACCCTCCATCTTAAATCCGACGGTAATGACGTTGCGCAGGAAGGGCAGATTTTTGGAATAAAGGGGCTCGCCGGGCTTAGTATTCTTCAGTTCGGGGCAGAGCTCTTCGATAATCCCCTTATAATCGGAATCTCTGCAATTCTCGATCATCACCAGGGTATGGGTATCGGACTGGCGGAAGAGGTATTCCGCCTCATGGATCTTATAGGCAGTATTGACCGTTACCAGCACGGCACCGATCTTGACGGTTGCCCAAAAGATGATGAACCATTGGGGAATGTTGGTCGCCCAGATGGAGACGTGATGCCCCGGCTTGACGCCCATGGCGATGAGCGCCGCGGCGGTACGGTCCACGTCCTCGCGGAACTGGGCGTAGGTACGGGTATAATCCAGGGTGGTGTACTTAAAGGCGTACTGGTCGGGGTAGCGCTCCACCATCTCGTCCAATACCTGAGAGAAGGTTAGATCGATGACCTCATATTTCTTCCAGGGGAAGGTGCCGGTCTTATCCCGGTTATAAAAGATCTCCCGGGGCTTTGCGGCGGTGGGGAGCTTGCCGGAAATATAACTGATGAAATGGGTCAATACGATATCGGGGTCGGTGATCTCTTCGTTCCAGTCCACCGCCAGATAGCCCTCGTAGTTGAGGGAGCGGAGGGCGTTCATGAAGTCTGCAACCGGAAGATCGCCGTCACCCAAGAGGACGTCCTTGCCCTCTTTGCGGTCGCCGATCCGGACGTAGTTGATATACGCGCCCAAATTCTGAATGGTGGTATCGGCTTCCTCCTTGGCGGTGAAATAGGTTTCCCGGATGTTCCAGCAGACCCCGATGCAGGCAGAGCCGAAGCTGCGGATGATCTCGATGATCTTTTGGGTGTCGGCCAGAGCACCGACGGTCTCGATCAGGATGAGAGCACCGTTCCTTTCTGCCTTTTTAATGGCAGGGGCAAAGACGTTTTTCAGGGCATCGGGATCGGGCTCGCCGATCTGCACCACCACGCCCAATGCGGAGGCACGCGCCGCCAGGCTGACATATTTTTTCAGCAGTTCGGGATCGGTAGCGGACGTCACCGGCTCGGGGCAGGTGAGGAAAGAAACGCCGATATGGCGATTGATCAGCTTGCGCTTGGCGGCGGCGTTGACCGCAGAGCGGAGGATGCTATCCTCATGGGCTTCCTTTTCGGCGATGGGGTCGAAAAGCTCAAAGCCGTCGAAGCCGTATTCAGCCGTCAGATTGCAGAGGTTGATATAACTCTCTGCCGGTACATTTTTTGTAGAAAAAACTAATTTCATGGTGGTTAACCCTCAAATACGATCTTGTTGAGTGCATTGACGTAGGCGCGGATGCAGGCACCGATAATATCGGTGGAAACGCCGTTGCCGGAATAAAGCTTGCCGTTTGCACGCAGGCGGATCAGCGCGGAGCCCACCGCCTCTCGTCCTTTGGTGACGGCTTGAACCTGAAAATCGTCCAGCTCATAATGATGGCCGACGATCTGCTCAATGGCGTGGAAGGCGGCGTCGATGGGGCCGTCGCCGGTAGAAACACCGGTCAGCTTTTCGCCGTCTTTTTCCAGGGTCAGATTAGCGGTGGCGGTAATGATATTACCGCTGTTGACGACGTAGTTGATGACGTGGAAGGTAGAGGGTACCTGCATGGCGGCAGAGGCGACGATGGCTTCCAGCTCACGGGCACCGATAGTCTCTTTCTTCTCGATGACGCGTTTGAATTCTTCATAGACCTTGCCCTGATCCTCATCGGAGAGGTCATAGCCCAGTTCTTTCACCGCGGCGGCAGTCTCAGCCAAGGTGGCGGTATTGCCGAGGGTGGCGGTGCTTTCGGTTTCTGCTACGGCAGGGGCGGCAGTCTGTTCTTCCTTGCCACCGGCGATGGAGGAGACGATTTTATGGATCGCCGTATTGTCCAGATTGGCGGCGGCAGAAAGGGTATCCTCTTTGGCACGGAAGATATCTGCCAGGATATCGGCACGGAGAGTTCCCTTGCAGGCCGCGGTCTTGATGCCGTCGGCACCGGCTTTGACTGCCTCAATGGCAGAAGCGGCAGCCATGGAAAGAGCATCGGAGGGCTGGACGTAGACCTGAAGACCGCAGGCGGTCTTGATCTCCCGGACGATGGCTGTATAATCCTCGGGGAAGGAGATGCCGCTATCGTCGCAGACGGTGATGGCGGAAGCGCCGTTTTCTTCGGCGGTCTTACAGCAGGCGGCGATAAAGCCTTCCTCTGCGCGGGAGGCATCCCGGGCGACCAGCTCTACCTTGGCGCAAAGAGTGGATGCTTCTTTACAAAGAGCCGCCAGTTTTTCCAGCATCTTGGGGGCTTTTAAATGATAAGTATATTCCATCTGCACCGTAGAGGTGGGCAGGACGATCTGCAGGATGGGATCCTGCGCATCCTTGACGCACGCCCAAGCGGCGGCAGGAGCGTCGCCCACGTCGATGGCAACAGACGCATTTTTGACGGCGGAAGCAATGGTTCTGGCGACCACTGCATCCTCTTTTTCGTTCAAAAGCGCGGGTAGCTCAATGGTGTCCACCCCGGCTGCGTCCAGCAACTGGGCAATATTCAGCTTCTCCCGGAAGGAGAGGGCATTTTTTTGCTCGGCATAAGCGCGCAACGTAACGTCGGAAACAATGATCTTTTTCATAACTTCAAATCCTTTCAATAAAAAATCCCGCAAAGAGAAAACACTCTTTGCGGGATGATCAAACAAATAGAATGACCACGGTACCACCCGGCCTTGCTTCCTTTTTAGGGGAAACCACTTTACGGACTCCATCAAGCCCTTGATCTATGACGGGATCTCCCGGGTACTCTTACTAAAGTTCAGAACACCAGCTCCGATACGAGACAGGCACCTGCGTCCTCTACCGCCTCGCACCGTCCGGCGGCTCTCTGAAAGAAGCGTTGCAAGCCCTTAATATCATCATCGCATTTTTTAATTTGTAAAATATTTTAATGCAACTTTTTTGAATTGTCAATACTTTTTTAAAATTTTTTCAGCGTTGCGATAAGCGATTTTTTCCTTATCCTCATCCCGGAGTTTCATCTGCAGAAAGTATTCCGCTTCTTCCTTGGGATCCCAAAGGGGAAAGTCGCTGCCGTAGAGCACCCGATCAGCGCCGTAGAGGTCGATATACTTATAAAAATCCTCTTCGCTCATGAACTGACGGGAGCTGGACAGATCCACCCAGCAGTTTTCATTTTTCAGAAGCTCATACGCCATTCCCTGAACACCCCAACCGCCGAAATGGGCGCCGATGACCTCCAATTTTGGAAAGTTTTCCAGCACCTTTAAAAGACGCCGGGGATGGGAGTAATCGTAGCGCGGATCGCCGGTATGCATGATGATGGGCATTTTGCCCTGGATATAATCATACATGGGGAAAAGCCGCTCGTCGTCGATATTAAAAAGCTGGGTATCGGGATGGATCTTGATGCCGAGAAGTCCGCTCTTTTCAATAAACTTCAGTTCTTCCTCCAGATCGTCCATGGCGGCGTGAACGGTGCCAAAGCCATGAAATTCCGGGTGGAGCGCCACTTCGTCGATAATATTCTGATTGATCTTGCGAACCTGCTTGGGATTGAGTGCAACCGGGAGCACCACGAACTCCGAAATGCCGCCGGCCTTGCCGCGCTCCAGCAAAAATTCTGCCGTGCCGTGGACACCGCCCTGATCCATTTCGTAGAAATCCCGGACTGCCTGGGTTGCCTTATCGGCGATGGCTTCGGGATAAATATGGGTATGAAAGTCAATTAATTTCAATTTTTTCACCTTCTTTAATGTTAACGAGTTTAGCACGAAAAAAGTGTGATGTCAATAAAAACCGCAGGGAAAGAATACCCTGCGGAATCATTATTTTTGTTCTTTTTCCTTAATATGTTCTTTCAATACCACGTTGATATACTGCGAAAAGGGACGGTCTGCTTCTTCAGCAAGTTGCTTGATCTTTTCGATTACCGGTTCATCAAGCGTAATACCAACACTCTTTTTTAATGGCTTCATCATCTGACCTCCCCAAATTGATGATTATATTATAGATTAAAATGGGATCAAATATTGACAAATTATACTTTATTATATAAAATTATATAAAACAGGGGGCGCGAAAATGGATTGTGGGAAAAAAGAAAACTATTACGGAGAATGGGGATTTGAGACAGTAGATGATCTTTTTCGGGATTTGGAAAAGAAAATGGATCGTGTGCCGGAATATCGAAAAGTTTTTATGAATCCTCAGCATGAAAAATCAGCAGAGTATCATAAAAATGTGGCATTGCTTATTCGTTTTAATTATTTAAGTCCATATTTTTGCAAATTGTTGGAGGAAGTGGCAGGGCTGACGGAACCGGAAGCAATGGCGGCTTTTATTACGGAAAAGTTCTATTATTATATGAAAAGCAGAATAAAGAAAGAGGACCTTTAAGGGCAGTCCTTGCGAGGGACTGTCCAAGGTCCTCTTTTTTTATTCAAATTGTGCATTATAGAGTTCTTTATAAAAACCGCCCTTTTGCATTAGTTCTTGATGAGTACCGCGCTGGACGATGGCGCCGTCCTTGACCACCAGGATGAGATCAGCGTCCCGGATGGTGGAGAGCCGATGGGCGACCACAAAGCAGGTCTTGCCCTTCATCAGCTTCAGCATGGCGCGCTGTACCAGTTTTTCCGTCCGGGTATCCACGTTGGAGGTGGCTTCGTCTAAGATCAGCATCTGGCAGTTCATCAGCATCGCTCTGGCGATGGTCAGAAGCTGTTTTTGTCCTTTGGAGATATTGGCGGCATCGTCGGTGAGGAGGGTATCGTAGCCCTCCGGCAATCCCATGATAAAGGAATGGATACCGGCGGCCTTGGCGGCGGCGATGACCTCCTCTTGGGTGGCATTCGGCCGTCCGTAGGCAATGTTATCGTAGATCGTGCCGTAGAAAAGCCAGGTCTCCTGCAGTACCATGGAATAGGCCAGCCGCAGGCTGTCACGGGTAATGGACTGGATATCGGTGCCGTCCAGGGAGACGGAGCCTTTTTCGATCTCATAGAACCGCATCAGCAGATTGATGAGGGTACTCTTTCCGGCGCCGGTGGGGCCGACGATGGCGATGGTCTTGCCCGGCTCTGCCACTAAGGAAAAATCATGCAGGATCTGACGCTCCGGCAGATAGCCGAAATCCACGTTTTTCAAGGTGACCTCGCCTTGGACCTCTGCAACGGGCTGGGCATGGGGAGGATCTGCCGGTTCCGGCAGTTCGTCCATAAGACCGAAGATCCGCTCGGCGGCGGAAAGCGCCGATTGCAGTTCGTTGAAGATATTGGCGATCTCCTGGATGGGACCGGAAAAACGCCGGCTATAGAGGACGAAGCTGGAAATATTACCGATGGAGATGGCAGTTCCGCCGGAGGTGATGTAGAGAAATGCGCCCAGCACGGAGATCAGTGCCAGGGAAAGGTTATTGACGACGTTCATGGAGGGACCCATGGTGGCGCCGTAGTATTCTGCTTTGTAGTAAGCCTCCACCACCGTCTCGTCCTCGGCATCAAAGTCTCGGAGGACATTGGTTTCCTGGTTATAGGACTTCAGCGTCTTTTGCCCGGAGATCTTTTCCTCCACAAAATCGTTGAGTTCGCCCAGCTTACGGCTGCGACGGCGAAAGAGAGGGCGGGTACGCTTAGTAATAAACCGGGTCATCAGAATGGAGAGTGGGATGGTGATGACGGTGATGATCAGCAGTACGGGGCTGATCCGCAGCATCATATAAAAGGAACCGACGATGGTGATAAAACCGGTAAAGATATGAACTACGTCTGATGCCAGCGATTCGCTGATGTTATCCGCATCGTAGGAGATGCGGCTGAGGATATCGCCGGGGGGATGGCTGTCGTAAAAGCCCACCGGCAGCTCCGCCAACCGTTCAAAGAGATCCTGCCGGAGACGGAAGGTGACGTTTCGGGCAATATGGATCATGACGATCTGCAGGACGTACGACATAGCCGCAGAGAGGACGTAAAAGACGGTCATCCAGCCGGCATACCGAAAGACTGCCGGGAAGTTCACCTTGCCCATACCGCCTGCAGCGGCGTCGATGGCCTTGCCGGAAAGCTCCGGCCCCAAAAGTGCCAGAATATTGGAGGTGACGGCCAGAAGGATGGCCAGCATTAAAAACCATTTGAATTTCAAAAGGTAACCGAAGAGCCGCAGCAGTGCGGATCTTTTTCCGTTCCGTTGGCTCATGCGATCACCTCCTCACCGGTCTGCAAGGTGTAGATCTCTTGATAAAGCGGACATTCCTTCAAAAGTTCTTCATGGGTACCTAAACCCATGGGCTTGCCGTCCTCCAACACCAGAATCTGGTCGCAATGGCGCACCGAGCTGATGCGCTGGGCGATGATGATAGAGGTGGTATCGGCGTAGCGCTCCCGGAGGGTCTTGCGCAGTGCTGCGTCGGTCTTGAAGTCCAGTGCGCTGGAGGAGTCGTCCAGGATCAAGTATTCCGGATGACCTGCCAAGGCGCGGGCGATGAGCAGACGTTGCTTCTGACCGCCGGAGAGATTGGATGCCTTTGGCTCGATCAACGCGGTAAGACCGCCCTTTTCCGACACAAATCCGTCTGCTTGAGCATCCTTTAATGCCTCAAAGAGTTGGTCGTCGGTCAGCGGTCTGCCGATGCGGATATTCTCGCCGATGGTATCCCGGAAAAGCTGGTCATTTTGAAAGACCACGCCAAAATTTTGGCGGATCTCGTAAGGGGTCATACTGCGGAGATCTTTACCGCTCAGGGTGATCTGCCCCTCGTCGGGATCGTAAAACCGCATCAGCAGAGCGGCCAGCGTGCTCTTGCCGGCGCCGGTGGGGCCTAAGATCCCCAGGCTCTCGCCTTTTTTAAGCCGGAAGGAGATCTTGGAGAGATTTTCTCTTTTTTTATGATAAGAAAAGGTGACGTTTTCAAAGCAGATGGCGGCTTCCGGATGGCGCTCCTCGTGGGCTTCGATCCGCAGATCGGTGGGCAGATCCAGGATCTCCTGGATCCGCCGCGCCGAGGCAATGGAGCGAGAGAACATGGCGATGACCCGGGTGATGGTCATGATCGCGTTGAGAATGATCGTAAAATAGGAAAGAAAGGCGGTGATGGTGCCCACGCCGGTGGCGCCCTGATGGACGCGCCATGCGCCGGCGATGACCACCAGAACCAAGCCTAAATTGAGCAGCAGATTCATGACAGGGGAGTTGACCGCCATGGTGCGGTTGGCACGGCTTTCTGCCTTATAAACGCCGCGGTTGACTTGATAAAAACGCTTTTTTTCGTCCTCCGTCTTGGAAAGTGCCTTGATGACCCGTACGCCGCTGACGTTTTCGCGGACGGTACGGACCAGTTCATCGTTGCGCTCCTGCAGGACGGCAAAAAGGGGGACGGTACGCTTGGAAAGCAGGTAGACGCTGATGCTCATGATGGGGAGCATGGCGGTGAGAATTCCTGCCAGCACCGGATCCAGCGTCCAGGTGATGATAATTCCGCCCAGCACCAAAATGGGCGCCCGTACACCGATGCGCTGCATCATGCCGATCATACGATGGAGATTATAGGTGTCGGTGGTCATTCGGGAGATGAGAGAGGGAATGGTGGCGGTGTCTACCTGGCGATTGGAGAGGGCAAAGATCTTTTGGAATAGATCGTGGCGGATATCAAAGACCGCATCGCGCGCCACCATGGAGGCGGAGCGGTTGGCGAAGATGTTTCCCACCCAGGCAAAGGCGGTGCAAAAGAGCATCAGCACCCCCCACCAGAGGACGGGGGTCATCGCCTTGGTGGGGATGACGTTATCAATAATATGCGCCAGGATATAAGGGAGCACCAGATCCATACAGGTGCCGAAGAACTTGATGATAAAGCCGAAGATCATCTGACGAAGATGAGGGCGTATGTATTTGAGGATCAGCTGCATCCGTAAACCTCGTTCCTTAAAGTTTTCTTTCTCTTATTATAAAATGCTTTGGCCATACCGTCAATAAAAAATTCCTCCCGGCGAACCGGGAGGATTAGCAGACTGTCAAAAAAGTCCCCGACCGCAGAAAACGAAAAGAAATAAAAGGTTGGTAACAATTTTGCAATATGATGACGAGAAGGAGATGCCACTCTTTCTCGTCGTTCTTTTATAATGATAAAATCCGCATAGAAATGCGGATTTTGATTAAAATTTTCTGCTATCCGCGGGGCCGCTCTCTACCGTACCCATGTACGCCGACGAGACCGGCCCCGCGAATTCGGAAACATTTTTGAGAGTCTGCTCAGCGTGTCAAAGATAAAAAACAGGGTTCTTTGACACGCTGGAAAAAATTGCCGTCCCAATCGGGACGGCAATTTTTTTATGCTTTTTTCAATTCGATTAAAACCAAGGCGTTAG
>JAZNVY010000057.1:0-3235 GCA_045593105.1 Eubacteriales bacterium | reverse complement strand
AGGCGGTCAGTACCGCCGCACTGCATCCGCATCCGCTTCCGCCGGCGTGCATATCCTGGTTTTGGAGATCGTAGATCATTAGACCGCAATCATTATAGCGATAGTGTAAATCTACACCATCTTTTTGCGCCAATTCGCGGACGATCTTGGCGCCGACGGCACCCAGATCTCCGGTGAGGATCAGATCGTAGTCGGAGGGGGTGGTGCCGGTTTCATGGAGATAGTCCAAAATCAGCTTGAGGGCGGCCGGTGCCATGGCGCCGCCCATGTTATTTGCATCGGTGACACCCTTATCCTGGATGGCACCAAAAGCGCCGCCTGCCAGGCGGAGGGGTGTTTTTTGCCGGCTGAGGATCACTGCGCCGGAAGCAGTGACGGTGTGTTGCGCGGCAGGCGGCCGTTGACCGCCGTATTCCAGTGGAAAACGGTATTGACGCTCTGCCGTTCCGAAATGAGAGGATGTAAAGGCGGCGGCCTTTACGGACAATCCGGCCTCGATGGACATGGCAGAAATCAACGTGGAGAGTGCCATGGTGGAGCATGCACCGTACAAACCGATATAGGGGACGTTGCTATCCCGAAAACTATAGGCGGAGCTGATACATTGATTGAGCAGATCCCCGGCGCCCACCAGATCCAACTCCTCTCGCTTGATGCCGGCGCGCGTCAGCGCGTTTTCCAAGGCGGTCTGCTGGAGATGGACCTCCGCCTGCTCCAACGTTTTCTTGCCGCAGTAAAAATCTTCTTCGATGCGGTCGAACAGGGTGCCCATGGGGCCTTCGCCCTCTTTTTTTCCTACTACGTTGCCGTAGCCGGCGATATAGATCTCTTTTTCAAAACGAAAGGCATATTTGCCGTATTTCTTTGCCATGCGTTCACCTCTCCTTTGTAGTCTCTTCTATTTTTAGCGACCAACGGAAAAATATACTTCTTTCTTTACAATGAATGAAAGAAATGATATAATTTAGATATAAAAATGGAAAAAAGAGGAGAATGGATGGTGTAAAATTACACTATCCGCTTAAAATGATGAAAAAACACTACTTATTTGACTTTGACGGAACGTTAGTGGACTCCATGCCCACCTGGTCGGGGGCGCACATCAAGGCGTTGGAGGATGCCGGCATCCCGGTGCCGGAGAATTTTGTGGAGACCATTACACCGCTGGGAAATTATTGGGGTTCCAAGTATACCATTGATCTGGGGCTGGAGATCTCGCTGGAGGATTACCTGGATCGGTTGAGCAAGTATCTTTACGGAGAATATACCACCCGAATCATGCTGAAGCCCAACGTGGAGGCGTTTTTGAAAAAATTGCAGGGGGAGGGCGTTGCCCTTCACGTGCTGACCGCATCGCCCCATCTTTACGTGGATCCCTGCCTTCAGCGGTTGGGCGTCTACGATTATTTCGAGAACGTCTGGACGGTGGATGATTTTCAAAGAACCAAGGATCAGCCGGAGATCTACCAAGAGGCGGCAGAGCGCCTGGGGGCGGATGTGGGAGAGTGCACCATGGTGGACGATAATTTAACTGCTATTTCCACCGCCCAAAAGGCCGGTATGAAGACCTTGGCGGTTTATGATGCTACCTCTAAGGGATCGGAAGCTGCGCTTCGAGAGGCGGCAGACTGCTATCTTTACGATTTTAAAGAACTTTTATAAGGAGGAATTATCATGCTGAAGTATGAAATTGAAGGCGGTCATCTGCCTATCGTCACCTGCTATCCTAAGGCTGGGCAGACCCTTTGCACCGAACGCGGCTCCATGAGTTGGATGAGTCCCAACATTCGGATGGAGACCCATACCGGAGGGCTAAAAAAGGCGCTGGGGCGGCTTTTCTCCGGAGAGTCGATCTTTTTGAATGAGTATACCGCCGTGGGGGATGGCGTGATTGCCTTTGCCTCCAGCTTTCCCGGCAGCATTATCCCCTTTGAGATTACGCCGGGTAACGGTATTATCGTCCAGAAATCCGGCTTTTTGGCCATGGAAAAAGGAATGGATCTCTCTCTTTATTTTCAAAAGAAGATCGGGAAAGGTCTTTTCGGCGGAGAAGGATTTATTATGCAGAAGATCTCCGGCAACGGAATTGCTTTCGTGGAGATCGACGGACATTGCAAGGAGATCGAGCTGGCGGCGGGGCAGTCCATCGTGGTCAGCACCGGCCATCTGGCGGCCATGACCGAGTCCTGCACCATGGATATTGAAATGATCAGCGGTGCAAAGAATATCTTTTTTGGCGGCGAGGGGCTTTTCCATACCCGGATCACCGGACCCGGAAAGGTTTATCTCCAGTCCATGCCCATCATGGACGTGGCGAATGCCATCAGCGTTTATCTGCCGGAACGGAGCAGCGATTCCGGGATCAATATTAAATTAGGGGATAACTAATGGGACAGTATCTGCAATTGACCGCCGCTGACCGCCCGGCAGGGTGCTATCTGCGGCGTGAATATCAGAACGATATCGTTCTCAACCGAATATACAGCTATAAGGAGCTTTCCATCACCTTTTCCCGGCGCGCCGCTAAGGTGGCGGATCGGGTCGCGGAGGAGATGGTGCGCTTGGGCTTTACGGGCGCAGAGCAAAATGCGGAGTATCTCCGCAGGTTCAGCGAGGTATCCACCGGTCAGGGCGTCTTTTCAGATCTCTCTATGGAAGAGATCTATCGGCAGATCACTGCTATTCGCCTGGAACTCTTTGGCGCTGAGGCGATGGAACGGATGCGTGCGCACCAACTGAAAAAGGGCGTTGCATTTGCACCGACTGCCATCGATCAGCGTGCAAAGATCGAGGCACGGCTTGCGGAGTGCGAGGCGGTGATCATTGCCCTTTGCGAGGCGGAATTCTATAGCTTGATGCAGGAGGATCTGCGAAAGGCAGAGGAAAAAAACGTCTATTTTTTGGTCGGCCGGGAGCCCGGTCAGGTTTTGCCGACCCGGGAGGTCTTGCCGGCAGGTTATCGCTATCTGGAAACGGATCTGCAAGAAGGAATTCAGTACGATGCAGACCTGCAAGCTGAGATCGACGGCGGAAAAGCCTGCCTTTTGGTCTATGGCGAGGAGGGGCTTCTGAATTGCAGAGGTCTTCGGCTGGATGCGGCGGTCTATGCTGTTGCCCGGGGGTATCAGAGCCGGGCGGTACTCAACCAAATGAACGGAGAGCCGGCTTGCGCAGTCTTCATTCCTGCCGGTTTTGATATTTCTAAATGGGTGCGGATCACTTCGACCACCCGGAT